>JANLTI010000276.1:0-7394 GCA_031362845.1 Gemmatimonadaceae bacterium
CCGAACCCTCCCGCCCGAACGGATTTCCGGATGTCCCACCTCCCCCCTTCCCCAAACCCCCCCGCACGCCTCTCGCCTCTCGCCCCACGACGCGCCGTACGCCACTCGCCGTACGGCAGTTGAGCAGTCACCACATCGCCCCTTTCCGAATCCCCCCCGCACGCCGCACGCCTCTCGCCCCACGACGCGCCGTACGCCTCTCGCCGTACCCGCCCGCCTACGGTAGCCGCACACGTCGAGCAGTCACCACATCGCCCCTTTCCGAATCCCCCCCGCACGCCGCACGCCTCTCGCCACACGACGCGCCGTACGCCTCTCGCCGTACGGCAGTACAGCAGTCCGCCCTTCTCCGCTCGCTCCGCGCCGACGACCGTGTACTTTGGTCCGATGCACAACCCGGCACCCTCATGACTCCGACTCGGTGGCTCATCACGGCGCTCTCGTTCGCCGCCACGATCGGAGTCTCGCTCTACATGATCGCCGGATGGTCGCAGCAGGGCTCGTCGCTCGTCCTGCCGCCGCGTGCGCACCTGCTCGCCCTGCTCGCCGTCGCGGTCGAAGTCCTCGCGCGCGCGCTCAAGATCCGCTGGAGTGCCCAGGCCGCCGGCATCCACCTGCCGCTCGGCACGGCGGTGCGCACCTGCCTCGGCGGCGATTTCGGTGCGGCCATCACTCCCGCGCGCAGCGGTGCCGAGCCCGCTCGATTCTTCATTCTCGCCGAGTCGGGGCTCGCGTCGTCGAGCGTGCTCGTGATTCTGTACGCCGAGCTCTTTCTCGAGGTCTTCTCGCTCGCGGCGGTCGTGCTCATCGTCGCCATCGTCTTTCGGCATGCCGGCGCCGTGGTGCTGACGCTTGTCGGTCTCGTGGGGACGTACGCGGCAGTGGTGCTCGGAGTCGGCGCCGCCGCGTTCTTCCTCGCGCGACGCAACGCGAGCGGCCCGCCGCCACCCTGGGCGAGGCGCTTGCGACTGCACGCGGGACGGTGGCGTACCATCCAGCGGGCGTTGCGGAAGCTGCGCGCCACGATCGAATCGGTGGAGCACGTGAACGCCAAGCCGGCCATCGCGTCGTTCCTCGCGTCGGTGGTACACGTCGCGGTGCGGCTCACCGTGCTGCCGGCGCTGGTGCTCACGACGGTCGCGGCGGTCCCGCTCGCGCCGCTCGCACTCTGGCCGCTGGGATTCCTGTACGGCGCGGCCGTCGTGCCTGTGCCTGGCGGTGGTGGCGCGGTGGAGATGGCCTTTCGCGCTGCACTCGGCGGTGCCATTCCGGCCACGCTGTTCGCGGCCGCGCTGGTCTGGTGGCGCTTCTACACCTTCTACATCTACATCCTGCTCGGCGCCGTCGCCGCGGGTAACACCGTGCTGCGCGCGGTGCGGAAGACGGAGGACTACGAGGCGGAGGTTGAGGCGGGCGATCCGGCAGCCGAACCGGCGTAGTCCGGGTGATCGTACGGCGTCGCGCCACGCAGCACGGCACGCCATTGCCCGTCGGGCCAGTATCGTCGCAGATACCATCGGAGCAGCATGGCGCCGGCCACAAGCGCCACGACCCCGAGCGGCCATTGGCTCCGCAGCTCGGCGAGCGACGTCGACTCCGCCGGCGTGCGCCGGAGCAGGTCCACGAGAGCGACGAGTGAGACGATGCCGTTGTTGATCGCGTGCGCGACGATGGGCATCCAGAGCCGCCGCGTGCGCAGATAGAGCGCGGCCATCACGACGCCGAACAGGAAATGCCCGATCCATTCGCCGTGGAGGACGGCGAACAACGCGGAGGTGGCGACCACCGCTGTCGGTGTGCCCCAGCGTCGCGCCCACCGGTGGAGCAGGAATCCGCGAAAGAACAGCTCTTCCACGATCGGCGCGACGAACACCGTGAGCACGACCACCTCGAGCCAGTCGGACATCGTGCGCACGTCGAACAGGGCGCCCGCGTCGAGGATGGTGCGCTCCACGAAGTCGGGCGCCACATAGGACAGCGGAATGAACACCGCGATCGCTGCCCCGACGGTGATCATCACCACCGGGATGATCACGGTGAGCAGCGGAACCAACGCGCGCGGGATGTCGCGAGCGCCGAACAGTCTCCGCCAGTCGAGCCGCGCGCGTCGGGCGCGGACGAGCAGCACGAGCGCACTGGTGAGATAGATCAGCAGTCCCACGACGCGCAGCGGGCGGGCGGACATCGTCGCTCCCCGGGGCCACGCGACGCCGAAGGCCGCCATGACGACGCCGAAGGCCAGCAGGCACTGCACGATCAACCCGCGGGCGCGCAGTCGATCGAACGGGGAGCGCGGCGAGGCGCTCGCGTCAGTCACTCAGATCAGCGCGATGGATTCGGCGGGCGTCGCGTTGGACGCACCGTTGGGGAAATACGCGTTGTGCACGTACTGCCCGACCATGCGCTGCGTATTGAAGAAGCTTCCGTTGAGGGCGATGGCGGATCGCATCACCTCGGCATACGCGAAGGGCAATCCATAGAACAGCGGCAGGATCACCCGCTCCAGCTTGATGTAGAGATCCACCGCGTCGCGCGCCGGATCGCCCTCGAGTTCTGGTCCGCCGATCGACCAGCCGGTGACGCCTTCGACGTGACCTTCCACCCACCATCCATCGAGCACGGAGAAGGAGGGCACGCCGTTCATCGCCGCCTTCATCCCGCTCGTGCCCGACGCCTCGAGCGGTTTCATGGGATTGTTCAGCCACAGATCCACGCCGGCCACCATCTTGTACGCGGCCGCCATCTCGTAGTTCTCGAGATAGACGACCTTGACGGCGTCGCCGAGCTTCGCGCGCGCCGCATAGATGCGCCGGATCAGCTCCTTGCCGCCGCCGTCGTGCGGGTGGGCCTTGCCGCCGAACACGATCTGAATCTTGCCCACGTTCCGCGCGATCTCCGCCAGCCGCTCCAGGTCGGAGAAGATCAGGTCGGCGCGCTTGTACGGCGTCGCGCGCCGCGCAAAGCCGATCGTCATGACGTTCGGATCCAGCGTCTCGCCGAGCCGGCGCTCGATCTCATTGAGCAACACGAGCTTGCTCACCGCATGCGTGTCGCGAATCTCCTGGAGCGGGATGCTCACCGCGTACCGCATGTAGAGGTTGTCGTGCCGCCATTCCGGAATGCGGCGGTCGAACAGCTCGGCAAAGGCGGGGCCGGTCCACGTCGTGGCGTGCACGCCGTTGGTAATGGAGTCGATGGGATAGTCGGGGAACATGCCACGCGAGACCTCGCCGTGGCGCATCGCGACGCCATTCACCCAGCGGGTGAGGTGCAGCGCGAGATGCGTCATGTTCAGCATTCCCTCGTGAATGCCACCGCAACTCTCCAGCAGCGCGACGCGCGCGTCGCCGAGGACCTTGCGCACCATCTCGAGCGGAAACTTGTCGTGCCCCGCCGGCACCGGCGTGTGCGTCGTGAAGACGCAGCGCGATCGCACCGTCTCGAAGTCGGCATCCTCGAGCTCGAACACGGGACGGCCGGCCAGCTGCTTCTCCAGCAGTTGCAGCGTGAGCAGCGCGGAGTGCCCTTCGTTGAGATGGTAGATCGTGCCGTTCTGGTACCCGATCTCCTGCAACAGCGCGGCGCCGCCCATGCCCAGCACGATCTCCTGACAGAGCCGGTAGTGTTCGTCACCGCCGTACAACGTGTCGGTGAGACTGCGATCCCACTCGCTGTTCTCCGGAAGGTTCGTGTCGAGAAGGTAGACCGGCACCTCGTGTCCACGTACGCCCTTCACCACGTACTTCCACGCCGTGACCTTCACGGGACGTCCCTCGAGCGTCACCGATGCCGTCGCGGACACCGGCTCGAGGCTCTCGGCCGGGTTCCAGTGCACCGGCGTCTCGGACTGCTGCCCCGATGCATCGAGGTGCTGCTCGAAATAGCCCTTCCGGTGCAGCAGCGTCACGGCAACGACGGGGACGCTGAGATCCGCGGCGCTGCGCAGGGTGTCGCCCGCCAGCACGCCGAGTCCACCACTGTAGGTGGGGATCGCGGCTTCGAGACAGATTTCCATCGAGAAGTAGGCGACGCTGGAACGCGTCGGGACGTGCGTCATGAACGAGCCTCGGGCATTGGGGCACATGAAAACGCCGCGCCGGCCTACGACTGTTCCCGTCCGGTCCGCCAGCGCTCCGCAGGTTTGCGAGGAGTATTCTATGTAAAGTCCGCCGCGATTCAACGAGACGGCGCAAGAACGGCGACGGGAAGGCGCGAAAGCAGGTCCGGGAGTTTGAGCACGCCATCGCGCGGTTCCACCACCTGCCCGCCCAGCACGCAGCGCCAGGCCATACCGGAAAATGCTGGTGAAATGCGAATCGCCGTATCGCCCCAGGCGTCCCGCATCGGCAGACCGGGCCGCAATCCGCCAGTGAGGCGCGGCACCACGACGAGCAGTGCGTCGTCGCCATGTGCGCGCCCGAACGCGACGACATGCTGCGCCCGCTCCCCCTCCGCCAGCAGCGGATGGTACGAGCCTCCCGTCATCAGGGCCGCCAGGCGCCGGCGCAGGTGCAGCAGCCGCGCGGTGGTGTACAGCTTGAGCCCCTCGTCCTCCGGCCGGGCGCACCACTCCTCCAGATGCGACGGATCGATCTCGGCATTGGGCTCGAGCGCGGCGCGAAGTGCGTCGAGTGCCCGCGCGCGCCTGTCCCAGTCGACGGCGCGACGGTTGTCCGGATCCACGAGCGCGCGAAACGCCAGTTCGTCGCCCTGATAGACGTCGGGCACACCCGGCGCCGTGAGATGGACGACGAGTCGCGCGAGACCGTTCCACCTCCCCTGCGCCGCCAGCACGACGACGAACTGCTCGACGTCGTGCAGGAACCGCGCGTTGCTCGGTCGGTCGAGCATTCCGGCGATGAACTGCTCGATCGCCTGCTCATACTCGGCGTCGGGATCGGTCCAGCTCGTGCTCACCTTCGCCTCGCGTACCGCCTTCGTGATGTACGTCGTCAGGCGGACCTTCAGCTCGGCGAGCCACGCGTCGTCATCGGTTGCGCGCACCCCCGATCCCACGGGCCACAGCCCCACGAGCGCCTGATAGATGAAATTGTCGGTCGCCCGCGTTGGCGCGAGCCGTCCACTCACCAGCGTCTGCAACGCGCGGTGATGCCGACGCCACCGCCGAAGACTCCGCTCCCACGCCGTCGCGTGCTCGCTCAATGCGTCGAGACGCGATCGCACGTCCGCGCTGCGCTTGGTGTCGTGCGTGTTGGTTGCGTTGAGCGCGCGCGGGTGCCGGTCTGCCCGCTCGGCGAGTCGCGTATGGAGTCGCTCCACTGCACCCTCCAGGGGCACACCCGGATCGCCTCCCACCTCGTTGCGCGACGCGAGTGGCGCGTAAGCATACAGTGCCGTGTCCTCCACGCCCTTCGCCGCCGCGGGTCCGGTGAGCTGCTGCCAGCGAAGCACGAAGGCGAGCCGCTCGCGGGCGAGTTTCTGCTTGGCGTCTCGCCAATCGCCAAGCAGCGTGCGTTCGAGCGCATCGGCGGCGACTGGATCGGCGTGACCGCGTTTGCGGAGGTGCGCGAACGCGGCACCGAGCACGCGACGATCGCTCTCGTTCGCATCGGGACGCTCGGCATCGATATACGTGCGATACACCGGCAGCAGCGCGACCAGTTCGACGATCGCGCCCGCGTAGGCGGAGATGGACTGATGCTGCCACCGTGCACGCCGCGCGACGTCGGCCAGCATGGGCGCGATGCGGCGTACGTCGGCGTTGAGTGCGGCGCGCAGCACGCGCCGCTTGGCGTCGGTGGCCACGGCGTGAAAGTCGGTGGTGCCGAGCCCGCCGCGATACCGCGCTTCGAGCGCGTCGTAGCCAACTGGATCGATGAAGACGTCCTCGAGCGTCGTCATGAACTCGTAGCCGGTCGTGCCTTCCACTGGCCAGTCGCTCGGCAATGCCTCACCCGCGGCGAGGATCTTCTCCACGACGATGGGAAACCGCTCGCCGTGAGCCGCCGTCGGGCGACGCCGATCGACCGCCGCCCGCAGTCGCTCCAGATATCGGCGTGGCTCGAGCAGCCCGTCGATGTGATCGATCCGGAGTCCGTCGATCACGCCATCCGCGACGAACTGCAGCACCGCGCGATGCGTGGCGTCGAACACCTCCTCCCGCTCGACGCGCAGGCAGATGAGATCCGCGACATCGAAGAATCGCCGATAGTTGAGGTCGCGCTCGGCGGATCGCCAGAAGGCGAGCACGTAGTGCTGGCGCTCCAGCAGGGCGAGCAGGCGTGCGCGGCCGTGCTCGGCGCGGCTCCATCCAGCCACGAGCTCTCGCGCCGACGGATCGCGCATCGCCAGCTCCAGTTCTGCCGGCAGCGTCGCGGGATCGACGGGGAAGTGGTGCGTGAAGTAGTGAATGCGCACACCCCGATCGCTGACGGCGAGCGTGAGCTCGTCGCGCGCGACGACGTTCTCGAGCGTGTCGCCGAGCACGGGCACGAGCACCTTGCCGGCAAGGCGCCGCGCGGGGGCCACCCAGTCGACGTCGAACCAGTCGGCGAAGCGCGACGCATTGCCGCGCTGGAGCAGGTCGTCCCAGTACGGATTATCCGGCCCGATGCCCATGTGATTGGGCACGATGTCCAGCACCACGCCCATGCCATGTGCATGCGCTTCGTTCGCCAATGCGATGAACGCCTCGTCGCCTCCCAATGCAGGGCTCACGTGGGTGGGATCGACGACGTCGTACCCATGTGTGCTTTCTGCGCGCGCGGCGAGCACCGGCGAACAGTACAGGTGCGAAATGCCGAGCTGCTTCAGATATGGAATGCGCGCGCGGGCATCGGCGAGCGTGAAGCTCGGGCTGAGTTGCAGGCGATAGCTGGCAGTGAATGGAACGGCGGGCATTCTTTACTACAGTTGGCAGTGGTCGATGGTGCTCGGTGGAAAGCTCATCACGCCGGGAAGCTGGAGAGCTGGGAGCTTGGAGCCTGGAGCGGTGGGCGATGAGCGGTGAGTGGTATGGGGTACAGACCGGGATGATGGGTGAGCGCTTGACGTTCCCTCAACCCTCACGCCTCCAGCCTTCCCGCTCCGACCTCCCACCTCATCGCTCTCCGCCTGCAGTCACCGATGCGCACTCGGCCAATCGGCTTCGCGAACTGCAGGAGGAGAGCGAGAAGGTGGAAGCTTCAAGGTGGAAGGCATGCGGCTTGAGCAGTGATGGTGCCGGCGTCTCAATGCTCATCGCGCATCGCTTCCCGCTGCACGCTCCGCCGCTCTCCTCCTGCTGTTCCGCGACAATTCACACATCGTCGTTCTCGCGCCCCCCTCCCAGCCCGCTCACCGTTCGTTCATTCGCCAGCAACTTTTCCAGCGGCTCCCGCATGCGCCGCGACCAGCTGGGGTAGCGGTCCTGCCAGATGCCGGGGATGTTCACT
>JANLTI010000003.1:0-4369 GCA_031362845.1 Gemmatimonadaceae bacterium
TGAACTCCCGCTGCTCCAGCACCCGCAACAATTTGACTTGTTGACTGACGGAATTTCGCCGATCTCGTCGAGAAACAGCGTCCCCCCATCTGCCAGCTCGAAGCGGCCAAGCCGCCGTTCGGCCGCACCGGTGAAGGCGCCCTTCTCGTGGCCAAAGAGTTCACTCTCCAGCAGGCTCTCGGGCAACGCGCCCACGTTCACCGCGATGAACGGCTTGTTGCGCCGAGGGCCGAGCGAGGCGAGGGCGCGCGCGACGAGCTCCTTGCCGGTGCCGCTCTCGCCCTCCACCAGCACCGTGCTGCTCACCGGCGCCATCTGCTCCACCTTCACCATCACTTCGCGCAACGGCTCACTCTCGCCAATGAGCCCCGTGGCCTCCTGCAACGCGTGCCGCTCGGTGAGCCGGCGCAGCATGAGCGCCACCTCGTCCACGGCGATGGGCTTCGCGCACAGCTCCACGTAGCCCAGTGCACGAAGGCGCTCGAGGTGCGGCAGGTCGTGCGCATCGGCGAGGCCCACCACCGGAGTGCCGGCCCAGAGCTGCTCCCTGAGCACGGCCACGTTGGACGCATCGCCGAGCTGGCCACTGATGACGATGATGTCCGGCTTCGCGCGACGGATCTCGGCGCGGACGTCGTCGAGTGGACTCACCAGGGCAGTGGTGAGGCCGTCAGCTTCGAGTCGTGCGTTGAGTCGCACGGCAGGTTCGACATCGTGGAGCGTGATGAGCACCGTCACTTCGACTGCTCGTGAATCGTGAGAGGTGAACCGTGAATCGTAACTGCGTCACCGGCTGAGTGGTCAGTTGCGGCGCCGCGGAGGATGTCCACGGCGTGCCGGGCAATCGGGGTGAGAGTCGTCAGTGAGTCGCGTACTCCCTTCGAGGAGCCGGGGAGGTTGACGATCAGGGTGCGACCGCGCGTGCCGGCGATGCCACGGCCCAGGGCGGCGCGCGGAAAATCCGCGCCGGTGATGGTGCGAAGGCGCTCGGCGATGCCTGGTGCCTCGCGCTCGATCACGGCGCGCGTGGCTTCGGGCGTCACGTCGCGCGCGCTGAGGCCAGTGCCGCCAGTGGTCAGTACCAGGTCGGCGATGTCGTCGTCGCACCAGGTGATGAGACAGCGCACGATCTCCACCGTATCGTCGGGCACGATGGCGCGCGCGACTACCTCGGCGCCTTGCTCCGTTGCCCACTCGGCCGCCGCATTACCGGAGCCGTCGGCGCGCTCGCCGCGGGCGCCGGCATCGGAGATGGTGAGGATGGCGACGCGCATCGGAGAAGCGTGGGGTCAGGGATGTTCGCGTATGCGGCGCGGCGGGTTGAACGAGGACTTCGCGGTTCGCCGACGAGCGGGATCGAGGCTGGAATATATGCACCGTTGGCACGAGGGGCATGCCAGCGTGACAGGCCTACGGCCTCACGGTTATCGTGTCGAATTGCACGGCGCGCCCCGTCAGGAGGGGCACTCGAAACTCGACGTCGGGGCCGAGCCGGCCTTGGGCGTCCAGCGAGGGCGCGATGCGCAACTCCTCCGTGGGCTGGGTCCGCGTGGGCAATCGCATGCCGGTGTCGCGAGACTTGGCGAAAAAGATTTCGCGGGTCTGCTCCTGCCGCTGCTCTCCCCGGCGTGTCACATCGACGTCGTTCTCCAGCGTCACCTTCCAGAGAGGATAGACGGGCATGATGCGCGCGCCCGGTAGCACGAGCTCCGGCACGCGCGCAACCTTCCGATTCGCCATGCGCGCGACGATGGTCGCAGCCTCCTCAGGCGAAATGGCGGACCAACCGCTATTCCCAGCCGGCACGCCGGACGCGATAAAGCCGTTGCCGTCGAACCGTGGCAATATCAGCTCGCCGTCGGTGCCGATCTCCATGTCGACGTTGTATGCAGAGATGCCGAGCAGTACGGCGAGCGATCCGCGCTGGTACAGGGGCACGATGTAGAACGGCCCGAACAGCTTCTTCGCGGACGGAAACAGTCCCGCGGGTACAGGGCCATAGGGAGTGGACGCGAAGTACACGCGTGGGCCGACGGTCAACTCGGCAAGATCGAGCTTACCGCCGCGACCACGTTCCCACCATCGCACGTGAAAAATCCCGAACGATTGCAGGTACGCCGCGGCCAGTTGCCGCGCCCTGATCTCGGAGATGATGGGTGAGGCATCCGGCGCTTCCGGAGCCGGGAGGACGAACCGTCCGTTCGCGTCGAGCGAGCGCGCGACATTCTCCGTCACGATCGCCGTGACGTCAGGCGGGAGCGGCGATACGGGTGAGCGCGACGCGTCACAGCCGCCGATGACGATCGTGAAGACCGCCGCCAACACGGTACGATTTCGGCGCCGGAGCGAACGACGAGTGGTCCGTGAGTCGCGCACGGAAGCAGCGATCGGGTAGTGCCTACAGGTGCGACGCGTGCTTGTAGAACGGCGGCTTCACCACCGTGGCCGGCACGCGCTTGCCGCGGATCTCCACCTCGAACGCCGTACCCTCCTTCGCTGCCGCGGCCGGCAGGTAGCAGGTGCCGATGGGAATGCCAAGCGTGGGGCTCATCGTTCCGCTGCACACCACACCACTCGGTGCGCCGTCGTGAAACACCGGGTAGCCGTGCCGCGGAAAGTTGCGCTCGCCCATGGTGAAGCCGACGAGCTTCTTCGGCACGCCCTTTTCCTTCTGCGCTACCAGCACGCTGCGTCCCACGAAGTCGCCCTTGGGAAGCTTCACCAGCCACGCGAGATTGGCTTCGAGCGGGGTGACGGTGTCGTCGATGTCGTTGCCGTAGAGCGCCATTCCCATCTCCAGGCGCAGCGTGTCGCGCGCGCCGAGTCCCGCGGGGGTCACCTGCCCCGTCGCCATGACCGCGGTCCAGATGGGCGCGGCCACTTCATTCTGTATGTACAGCTCGAAGCCGTCCTCGCCCGTGTAGCCGGTGCGGCTGATGATGGCGGGGTGGCCGGCGAGTTCGCCTTCGGCGAAGTGGGAGTGGGCGATGGTCTTCAGATCCGTCTTCGTCAGGGTCTGGAGCACCGCCTCAGCCTTCGGCCCCTGGATGGCGAGGAGCGACATCTCGTCGCTCGCGTCGCGGAGAGTCACGCCGAACCGCCCCGCGTGCGCGGCAATGTGGGCGAAGTCCTTGGCCGCGTTGCTCGCGTTCACCACCATCATGATGCGGTCAGCGAACCGGTAGACGAGGGCGTCGTCCTCGATGGTGCCGCGCTCGTTGAGAATCGTGGTGTAGTGCGCCTGCCCCACCACGAGCGCGGCCACGTTGTTCGTCGTCACGTGGTTCACGAAGTCCACGGCACGGTCGCCCGTGACCCAGAACTCGCCCATGTGCGACACGTCGAACATCCCCACCCCCTCGCGCACGGCCTTGTGCTCGGCCGAGATCCCGGACGGGTACTGCACCGGCATCTCGTAGCCGGCGAAGGGGACGATCTTGGCGCCGAGCGCGGCGTGGATGTCGTGGAGCGGGGTGCGCTTGAGGGCGGTGGCTGTGGAGGCGGTCATGCTCGGGCGGTGAGTGCGGGTGAGGGCCGATGCGAAATATGCACGAATGACGGGCGTGCGTGTCAGCGTGGCAGGCGAGTCGCGCTCGAGCGGCCCCACGGGAGCGGAGCCAGCCGTAAACATGCGTCTTGCGTCGTCTGCCGAATGTGGTAACATCGTTCCGCCTCCTCATGCTCGGGGCCGGACTCGTGGGACGTACCACGGCGCGACGATGCAGCGGGGGGCAGTCATCATCACGACACAACGGGATCGACCTGAGCGGACGCACTCCGGTGCGGCCGTCACCATACTCGCGTCACTGGAGACGCGATGAACCGCGTACGTCCGACGCCGGATCGTCACGGTCGCTAGCCCCCCGTCTGGAGACCCACCGTTGATGAAGAAGCTCAGCATGGCTGTTGCCGCACTCGGCGTACTCGCCGCCTGCACGGATGTGCCCGTGCCCACCGATGTCGCGCTCGCGCCGGCAGGTCCGGCCTCGTTCACCGCTGCGGCCGACGAGTTCGTGCCCGGCGAGATTCTCGTGAAGTTCAGGGACGGCACGTCGGAGTCCGTGCGCGCCTCGGCCATCGGCAAGGTGAAGGGACAGAAGGGCGAGCGGATCCACACCGCGAGCATGAAGCGGCGCGGTGATGCCGAGGGGATCACGATGGTGCACACGCCACTGGGCGTGTCCGAGGCGATCCAGGCGATGCGCGCGCAGCCCGAGGTAGAGTACGCCGAGCCGAACTGGATCTACCGGCATGCGGCCGTGTCGAACGACACGTACTACACGAACGGATCCCTGTGGGGGATGTATGGGGACGGTACGTCGCCGGCGAACCAGTGGGGCAGCCAGGCGGGTGAGGCGTGGGCGGCGGG
>JANLTI010000018.1:0-17159 GCA_031362845.1 Gemmatimonadaceae bacterium
GAGCGCGGGCACCTGATGGCGCCCCATGATTTGATAGAGTGCTTCGCCCATGACGGCTGATCTGTCGG
Source organism: Gemmatimonadaceae bacterium (assembly GCA_031362845.1). Lineage (GTDB taxonomy): Bacteria > Gemmatimonadota > Gemmatimonadetes > Gemmatimonadales > Gemmatimonadaceae > AG11. The sequence goes on from JANLTI010000018.1 coordinate 69, forward strand.
TCGAGCGGTCGGACGGTCGGACAGCGACGGCCAGACCAGGAAACGGACCCCGGACGGACCCGGGGAGGCGGGCGCAACGTGTTGACGCAGCGGAAAATAGCGTGCGCACCCGGAACGGCTAGTGAGTGCTAACTATCAATAGTCCATAATGACGGTTAGTGCGACGGTCCGTTCCACCGAGCGACCCGACACTGGCTGACAGCCAGCCGATTTCCTGCCCGTCCGACGGAGCGCACGCCGAATCCGCGAGGCCGATGCCGACATGCCCGCCGTGCGATGAAACCTGCGCCCGCGAGTCGCGTATTGGACACAGACTCGCACGGGAGACCGCCTGATGTTGCGCACCATCTTCATGATCGGCTTGTTCGCAGTCGCGGGACTGTTCGTCCTCCGGATCGTCTTCGGACTGTTCGGCGTCGTCCTCGGCGTCTTCGGCGGGCTGCTCGGACTCGCCATCAAGATCGCGATCGTGGGGGCGATGATCTATCTCGTCATCCGGATCTTCAGCCCGGATACGGCGCGCCGGCTCCGGGAGCGGTGGTCGGGGACGAGATACTGAGCGCCGAGTCCATCGCTTCAGCGACCGCCCAGACGAGCAGCGGCACCATGATCTCGTGGTGGCCGGTGATCTCGTAGCCCTTCCCGCTGTGGAGCGTGGGCCGCTGCACCACGTTCATGCGCGGGCGATAGTGCCGCTGCATGTCGAGATCGACGCTCGTGAACGCCTGCGGCTTGCCACCGCCGAGATTGCGCGCGATCGTGAGGGCCTTGAGAAACACCTCCGGCATGATCACGGCGCTCCCCAGGTTGAGCACTACGCCGCCATCGTCCAGGCGAATGAGTGAATGGGCGAGCCGGCGAAAGTCGCGATGGCTCGTGTCGCCGATGGCCGCGCCGCTCGCTGCGGGGTGCTGATGGATGATCTCCGCGCCGAGGGCGGCGTGCACGGACAGCGGGATGCCGAGCCGCCGCGATGCGAGCAGCAGTGACAACTCAGGATTGGCGAGCGACGGCGCGCGCTCGAGGGCCACACCAAGGGACTCGCCCATGCCCTGGCCGGCGTGCGTGCCGGCCACGAACGCGTCGTTCATCTCGCGTCCTGTCTCTTCGGCCATGCCGAACGTGCCGTCTTTCAGCCCGGCCGCCACGTCTTCCGACGTCGCGCCGAAACGGGCGATCTCGTAATCGTGAATCGCGCCGGATCCATTCATCGCGACGTGCGTGATGACGCCACGCGTCATCAAGTCGATGAGTGTCGGGGCGAGTCCGGTCTTCACCACGTGCCCGCCCAGCATCACGACCACGCCGCGTCGCCGGTTGGCGGCATCGGCGATCGCGCGCACGACGGCGAGGAAATCACGGGCGACGAGGACATCGGGGAGGGCTCGCAGGAACGCGCCGAAACTGCGGTCGTCGCCGGGGGGCTGCGCGAATTCGCTCGCGTTCACCTTGTTCGGGCGAATCGCGACCGGCACGGTGCGCACGGCGGCGAGGTCCGCTTCGCCGGGCCGGTCGCCGGCGCCGGGCTTGTCCACGTCGTCGCGCGCGTTGCTGGCCGCCAGACCGTGTGCTACCGCTGGCGGACGGTCGCGCCTGCCTGAGCTGGGCGGTACGATTTGAGGTACAGGTTGAGGGAGCCGAACGAGAGTCCCGACTTCATCTGCAGCATGATGCGATTCTCGTCATCCGAAAGCCAGATCTCCGCACGGCCGTTCTCGGAAAAGATGCCCGGCGTCTTGATGACGGGCTGCACGACGATGGCATCGAAGGAGCCGGCGGGCACGGAGATGCGCTCCTTGCGCAGCACCTTGATCGTCACCGGATTGCGATCGGGGCGAAAATAGCGCTCGAAGCTGTAGGTCTCGCCGACCGCCAGTGGAATCGTGCGAAGAAAATAAAGAAACGATCCGTCGTCCAGCGGATTCTTCACGCTCGCTCTCGTCGTATCTTCGCCGCTCTCCTGGTAGACCGCCCGCTCCGGGAAGATGTCGTACGAGCGCTCGACATCGCGCCGGCCTTCGTTCAGGTCCTGCCTGAAGCGAAGCGAGTTGCCGGTGTGTCGATCGATCCAGCTTTCGTACTGGTCGTTGACGCGATAGAAGAACGTGCCGCCCCGCACCTGAAAGATCGTGTGCCAGGTGGAACGGCCGCGGACATCCTGCACGTCGGCAACTTCCATGGAGCCGGAGCCGACCCGGAGCTTGCCGAACTTGACGTCGTACACGAGTCGCTCGCCGACGCCGAACGGGACGGGCGTCACGCCGTTGGCGCGGTCCTGCGCCGCCAGGGGAGTGACGAGGAGGAGTGCAAGTGCGACGGCGTCGCGAGCGGCGCGGCGCACGGAGACACTCATGCGCGCACCGCCGGTGGGGTGCGTCGCCCCGCGGCGCGCGCGAAGCGCAAGAGCGTCATGGCATCGGACCATGGGCGGATACGCGACGCGCGCTCGCGGACATCGTAGCGGGGCGAGAGTTCGACCGTCTCCACCCGGCGCGCGTGAGGCGCGGCTCGGAGCAGCAGATCGGCACTCGCGCTCCATCCGTCCCCTTCCAGCACCGGCGCGTCGCCCCGCTCCTTGAGCAGGTCACGAATCACGGAGACACGGAACAGCCGCAACGACGAGAACAGGTCCTTCACACCGGCGACGTTCACGAACGCGCGCACGACCCACGGCGCGACGCGGCGCAGCGAGCGCACGGGCGCCGGAACCGTCGCGGCGTCCGTGGGACGCTCCCCGATCACGATATCGGCGCCGCCGTCGAAGCGCTTGATCAGCTCGGGCAGATGTTCCGGCTGATCGGTGAAGTCCGCCTGCACGAAGATGACGGCGTCGCGCCGTGGATATCGCGTGCGTCGTGATGCCTCGCGACAGAGCGCATCCACGGCCGCTGCATATCCGACGCGCGCTCCGCCCAGCACAGTGAGGGGCATCACGGACTGGTACGGCGCGAGGAGCTCCGCCGTGGCATCGGTGCTGCCGTCGTCGAACACGATGACCTCGTACTCGCGCGGATGCTCCTGGAACACCTTGCGCAGGCGCCAGAGCAGCAGGCCGATCGTGGGGGCCTCGTTGTACGCGGGAATGCAGAAGTACAGCACGTGCTCCTCGATGGCGCGGGTGGGGACCGCAAACAAGGTACGGCGAGCACGTCGATGCTCGCCACCCTGCCGAATGGGCGCTGAACATGTTACCCCGGCTGATCCGGAGCGTTCGCTCCATGGCCGGTGTGGGTATCCGGTGAGCGCTCGTGCAGTTCCGCGCCCGTCGCGGGCGCATCGGTCGGAAACCACGATCGATCCGAGTCGTCACACTAGTGGAGCGCGCACCGTATGCCACATCCATCGCCGGTGCGGGGTAACGGGAGACGAGGAGGACATGGCCGCATGATTCTCGCAGACACTCGGCATCATCTCACGCGCGACGACGCGCAACTCGTGGCGCGCCTCATCGCGCGCGACTCGGGCACCGAGCTCTCGCAGGTGGAGCAGGAACTCGCCGACCATGGCATCGATGCCGTGCTCGACGACCCGCGACTGCCCGGCGCGCTGCTCCGCTCGCGGCAAGGTGCCTGCGCATCGCTGCCGCTCTTCTCCTACGTGATGGTGCGACACGCACTCACGCGGCTGGGTGAAGACGATCGCCTTGTCGCCGACTATCTCGCGTCGCTCATGCTGCACTTCGGGCTGCGCGACCGCGCGTGGCGTGTCGGGGAGTCGGACGATCAGATCTACGCCACGCTGGTCGACCTCGCCGCGGACGTGAACGATCAGGATGGCCGGCGCAGCTTTCTGGTGCGCACCCATCTGGGTAACTATGCACTCTGGGTGAGTGGCTTCTTTCCCGACTACATCCAGCATCGCCGGTGGCGGCGCGGCGGCCCTGACCTCGACTACTACGAGGAGATGGGCCGGCGCGGCTTTCAGCTCGCGGCGGATCACCGTCTCGCCGAGAATCACGGTCTCGCGACGCTGTACGCCACCGCGGCCGAACGGTTCGGTCTGCTCCGCGCGGCGCTCAATGAGGTCAGCGACACGCTGCTCTTTCCCGATCGCTACTCGCCCGACCGGCTCATGCGGCAGGTCACGAACGAGGCGCGCTGGCGCCGCGCGAGCTGAGGAGCCACGCACGAACGGCCGCGCCAAACGCGGCGAAGAGCGCGCGATCCCAGCTTTCGGTCGTGGCGGTGAGCTCCTCCGGGTGCCACTGCACGCCGGTCATCCACCAGTCCTCGTCGGCCCATTCCACGCCCTCCACCACGCCATCGGGCGCGTGCGCCACGGCCACGAGTCCGTCGGCCACACGCGAGATGGCCTGGTGATGGAGCGAGTTGGTCGTCGCCCGGGTCGTTCCCAGCGCCGACGCCAGCCTCGAGCCGGCCACGAGGTGCAACTCGTGCACGCGCGCATCCCGCTCCCAGTGTCCATCGTGTGGCAGCGCGGCGGGCCATTCCGACGGCAGGTCCTGCACGAGCGTGCCGCCCAGGGCCACGTTGGCGATCTGGACGCCGCGGCAGATGGCGAGCGTGGGAATTCGCCGTGCGTGCGCTGCCCGCACGAGCGCCAGCTCGAACGCATCCCGCTCCGCGTGGACGGCCCCGAGCGACGGATGCGGCACGTTGCCGTAGTGCGACGGATCGACGTCCTCCCCACCCGTCAGGATGAGCCCCGCCATGCCGTCCAGCATCGCGTCGGCGTCCGCCGCCGGCAGCACTGGCAGCACATACGGGCGCAGCCCCGCGGTTCGAGCCGCATCGGTGTACGACACGTTCGCGCGCGTTCGCATCACGTCACGAATCACTTCCGTGGTTGCCGTGATGGCGACGGGTGGGCCTGAGGACACCATCACGTCATCGAGGTTGCGAGGGCGCGAGCGCATCCTGTATTCTAAGGGCTGGCATTCGGCCGCTCCAGCGCCGCGTCGCCCCGTGTCTCCCTGCGTCCAGCGCGCTCCGGGCCTCGCATGTTCGACTCCTTCCGCCAAACCCTCCGCGACCTGATGGATCGCGCCACTCCGCCCGAAGAGCGCCGCGCGGGACTCGCGCGCATGAAGCAGACGCTCGTGCAGGCGCGCATGGGTCTCGACGACCTGCGCGCCGGCGTGGCGACGACGCGCGCTCGACTCGAGGCCGAACGTCGCGAGCTCGAGACGATGCAGCGGCGGAGGGGGCAGGCCGCGGCGATCAATGACGCGGAGACCGTTGCCCTGGCGGCGAAGTACGAGTCGCACCATGCCGAGCGCGTCGCCGTGTACGAGCGCAAGCTCGAGGCGCAGGACGCGGAGCTCTCGATCGCCGAGCGTGACTTCGCCGAGATGGCGACAGAGCTCAAGAGGGCGATGCTCGGCAGCGGGACGCCGGACAGCACGCTCGGCGCCGATGCGAGAGCGGCCGCCGCGGAGGCAGACGAGGTGGCGGGAGATGGCGCGCGTGTCGCGGAGGAGTTCGACGCGATGGGTCGCGCGCGCGCGCGCTCGGATCGAGACGCGGACGCCGACCGGCGACTCGCGGAATTGAAGCGCCGCATGGGCAAGTAGCCCAGTGATGCCGCGCCGCCCGGGATCGGCGCTGGCGCTGGTGCTGTTGATCGGTTCGGTCCCGGCGGTCGCTGCGCAGGCTCCTCCGTCGCGCGCGCCGTCGGGCCGACCAATCGTCTCCTGCGCCGGCCAGCCGATCAGCGATATCGTCATCTACTCCGACGCGCCGACCGTCGCGACCCTCGCGCGTGTTCCGCGACTGGCGTCCATCGCGCGGGCATTTCATGCGACGACGCGTCCCGAACTGATCCGGCGCTTTCTGCTCCTCGAGCGAGGCGACGCGTGCAGCGAGCAGCGCCGCGCCGACTCGGAGCGTATCCTCCGCGCGCAGCCGTTCATCGCCGAGGCCGATGCCTTCGTCGTCGCCAACGAGTCGGGCGGGGTGGATCTCGAGGTCGCGACGAGTGACGAGGCGGCCATCGTGTTCGGGGGCAACGTGCGCGCCGCCGCGCCGCATCTCACCTCGGTGCTGGCGGGTAACGCGAACGTGGCAGGGCAGGGGTTGTACGCCGCCGTGAGCTGGAGAGACGGCGCGAGTTTTCGCGATGCGGTCGGCATCCGAATGATCGATCACCAGTTCATCGGCCGCCCGTGGACGTTCTCGTTCGAGGGAGAACGGGCCTCACTGGGCGGGTCGTGGCGGAGCGAAGCCTCCCATCCGTTCCTCACCGACCTGCAGCGCGTCGGCTGGCGCGTACGCCTGGGCCAGGCCAACGGATACGTCGAGCTGCGCCAGCCGGACGGCGTTCGTCCGCGAGTCGCCCTCCAGCGCGGTTTCTTCGACGTGGGCGGCATTCTGCGCGTCGGCAACGCTGGTCCGCTGCACCTCGTTGGCTTCTCGCTCACGGGCCTGCAGGAGCGTCCCGGCGACCGGCTCACACTCCCCGAGTCGGGCATGGTGCGCGACATCGGGCCCGTCCCGACTCCGTTCGCCCGACACCGCATCCTCCGCGCGAACGCGTTGATCGGGGTGCGAAAGATCACGTTCGCGCGCCTCGAGGGACTCGATGCGCTGACCGCTGTGCAGGACGTGCCCATCGGCATGCAGCTCGGTACCCTCGTCGGACGCAGCCTGCCCAAGCCGGGCGCGCGCGAGGAGGAGGACGTCTTTCTGGCCGGAGATCTGTACGTCGGGGCGACCTCGGGCCGAATCACCTCCCGGCTTCAGCTCCAGGCGGAGGGGCGACGGCCGATCGGATCCAGGGAGTGGGATGGCGTGATCGCGACCGGCCGAGTGACCAACTACACGAGAATCACATCCCGGCACCGCAACCAGCTCGCGCTGGAATTCAGCGGCGCCTACCGGCAGCGGACGCCGTTCCAACTCCTGCTCGGCGTGCCGGAGGGCGGCGTGCGGGGATACGAGGAGTCGTACTACGCTGGCGGCCAACGGCTGGTGGCGCGCACCGAGGAGCGCTACGTGCTCGGAAGCATCCTCGGTGCGGCTGACGCCGGTGTGGCGGTGTTCGGCGACGTCGGGCGCCAATGGGCGGGTGACGTGCCGTACGGCGTGACGACGTCCGTGAAGGCGTCGCTGGGCATCAGCCTGCTCGCGTCGATTCCGCCGCGATCAGCGCGCGTGTGGCGCGCCGATCTCGCATTTCCGGTGACCGGCGGTGCGAACGCGCAATGGACTCTCAGCTTCACGAATGCCGACCGCACGGCGTTCGTGTTCCGCAGTGCGCGCGACGTCGCCGTGGGCAAGGAAGTCACGGTACCGACGTCGATCTTCGCCTGGCCATAGCGCGGCTGCTGGACGGAGAGGGCGCGGCACCGCCCCCGCCGCGGCAACTCCACCGTCAGCGGGTTTTGACGTCGCCTCGTTTCGCCATCATGTTCCGGATGGGAATGATCAACACGCACAACGCGGCGGCCGCGATGAACAGCGACATCGCCGTGCGCTGGAACAGGATCGGCATTTCCGTGAGCTTCTCGGGGTCGACGTTTCCGCCCACGATGCCGGCAATGAGGTTGCCCAGCGCAATGGACGTGAACCAGGCGCCCATCGTGAGGCCGGCGAATCGCCGTGGCGCGAGCTTCGTCATCGAGCTGAGGCCGACAGGACTGAGCGCGAGCTCGCCGATGCTCTGGAAGAAGTAGCTGGCGATCAGCCACAGCATGGAGACGCGCACGGCCGTACCGCCGGAGATGACGCGATTGGACGCGGCGACCATGAGCAGAAATCCAATGCCGGCGAACGCGAGGCCGACGGCGAACTTGGCGGGGCTCGAGAGATCCTTGCCCCGACTGCCGAGCGCGACCCAGAGGCCGCCCAGTACTGGCGCGAACATGATGACGAACAGCGAGTTGACGGACTGCAGCCAGGTCGTCGGCATCTCCCACCCGAACAGCGTGCGGTCAGTGAAGTCGCGCGCGAACAGGTTGAGCGAGGTGGGCGCCTGTTCGAAGGCCGACCAGAACACGACCGAGAAGATGAATAGCACCAGCACGACGGCGATGCCCTTCTTCTCGTCGACTGTGAGCCCCGCAAACAGGAACAGGTAAGCGAAGTACAACACCGCCATCGCCAGGATGATGTTCTTCATCATGTTGGCGATCGCGAGCGGCTGGACGGCGATCACGCCCACCATCGCCAGCACGATGATCAGCGCGATCACGACGAGCGACCCGAGGGTGATCGTGCGCACGCGCTGCTGCTCCGCGACGGTCCCGGCCGGCGTGGTGCCGATTGGGCCGAGGGTATCCTGGGCACGCATGCGGAAGGTGAGGAGCCCGATCAGCATGCCGACGCCAGCCGCACCGAAGCCCCAGTGCCACCCCACGCGCTCTCCGAGAAAGCCCGTGATGAGCGGCGCGATGAGCGCGCCCGCGTTGATTCCCATGTAGAACACCGAGAAACCGGCGTCGCGTCGTGAACCGCCTTCGGGGTACAGGTCGCCGACGATGGCGGAGATGTTGGGCTTGAGCAGGCCCGTGCCCATCACGATGAGCACGAGGCCGAGGAAGAAGGCCTGGTGCGCGAACAGCAGGGAGAGGGCGATGGAGAGGTGGCCGAGCGCGATGAGCACACCGCCCCACCAGATCGCGCGCCGCAGGCCGAGCCAGCGATCGGCGACCCAGCCGCCCGGCAGCGACGCCAGATAGACGCTCGCGGCGTAGATGCCGACGATGGCCGACGCGGTGGCGCGATCGAATCCGAATCCGCCACGCGTCAGCGCCGCCGTCATGAAGAGGACGAGCAGCGGACGGATGCCGTAGTACGAGAAGCGTTCCCACATCTCGGTGAAGAACAGCGTCGAGAGGCCACGCGGGTGGCCGAAGAATCCCCGATTGTCCGTGATGTGCGCGATGTCCGCCGGCGGCTCGTCGTGTGTGAGCGCGCCCGCCTGCGGCTGCGAGAAGACCGGTTCGTTCATGTCGGGCATCGATCAGCTCGAGGTGAGGTCGGACGGACGCGGTGCCAGGGCGGCACCGCGGTGCAGCGCCGCGCGCGGGAGAAAGAACTCTGGCGGCTTCGTGCCGCCCGCTTCCCGCTGCGCATCCCATGATACCTGTGAGGGCGGCTGCTTGATGCAGGCCGCCCAGTGGCCGGGCCGCTTTTCCTCCAGCGGCGGAACGAGTGTCGCGCATGCCGCGTCGCGCGCGGGGTGCTGGCATCGCGGGTGGAAGACGCACCCGGAAGGTGGATTCGCCGGTGAGGGCACGTCGCCCACAAGCAGGATGCGTTCGCGCTTGACGCCGGGATCCGGCGCCGGCACGGCTGACAACAGCGCCTGCGTGTAGGGCATGATCGGCTCGCCGTAGAGATCGGCGACCGGCGCCGTCTCCACGATGTGCCCCAGATACATCACGGCGACGCGATCGGCGATGTGCTCCACCACCGAGAGGTCATGGGCGATGAACAGGTAGGCCAGCCCGCGATCGCGCTGCAGGTCCTGAAGGAGGTTCACGACCTGCGCCTGGACGCTCACGTCGAGTGCACTCACCGGCTCGTCGCACACGATGAACCGAGGCTCAACGGACAGTGCGCGCGCGATGCCGACGCGCTGCCGCTGACCGCCGGAGAATTCGTGCGGGTACCGGCTCGCGTATTCCGGTCGCAGTCCCACTTCCTCGAGCAGCTGCTTCACCCGCGCGTCCGCCGCGCTGCCCTCGGCCAGTCCATGAATGGTGAGGCCCTCGCGCACGATGGCGCCGATGGACATGCGCGGATTGAGCGAGGAGAACGGGTCCTGGAAGACGATCTGCATCTGGCGCCGGAGCGCGCGCAGCGGGCCCGCGCCCAGCGCGAGCACGTCCGTGCCAGCGTAATGCACGGTTCCCGACGTGGGCTCGATCAGGCGGAGAATCGCGCGACCGGTGGTGGACTTGCCGCATCCCGACTCGCCCACCAAGGCGAGCGTCTCGCCCTCGGCGACATCGAACGACACGCTGTCCACCGCGCGCACCTGACCGCTCACGCGGCCGAAGACACCGCGCTTGATCGGGAAGTATTTCCTGAGGTCGCGGACGGAGAGCAGGGGCGTCGCGTCCGTGCGCACGGTCGCGTCGTGCTGCAGCACGGGAGTCGTCATGCGGCGCTCGCTCCGCGCTGCGCCGCGAGCGGCAGGTGCGGATGCGCACGCCGCTCCGGCTCCACGGCCAGATGACAGCGCGAGATGTGCCCCGCGCCGATCTGGTAGAGCGGGGGATGCTCCGTGGCGCACCGCTCCCACGCGTATGGGCACCGGTCGCGAAACCGGCACCCGTCGGGCCAGGCGGTGGGAGGAGGCACGGTGCCGGGGATGGTCGCCAGCCGCTCCGACGTGCCGCCCACCCGGGGCATGGCGCCGAGCAGCCCTTCCGTGTACGGATGGTGGGCATGGGCGAACAGCTCAGGCGTGGTGGACTCCTCCACCACCTCGCCGGCATACATCACGATGACGCGGGTGCAGTTCTCCGCCACCACGCCGAGGTCGTGCGTGATCAGCAGGATCGAGGTGCCGAGCCGCCGCGTGAGATCCGCCATCAGCTCGAGGATCTGCGCCTGGATCGTGACGTCGAGCGCGGTGGTGGGCTCGTCGGCAATGATGAGAGCCGGGTTCATCACGAGCGCCATGGCGATCACGACCCGCTGCCGCATCCCGCCCGACAGTTGATGCGGATACTCGCTGGCGCGCTGCTCCGGTGCGGGAATTCCCACCAGGCGCAGCATCTCGATCGCTTTCTGCCATGCATCGCGCCGCGACATGCCGGCGTGAATGCGCGCGACTTCCGCGATCTGGTCACCCACGGTGAACACGGGATTGAGCGCGGTCATCGGCTCCTGGAACACCATCGCGATGCGATTGCCGCGGACGTTCTGCATCTCTCGCTCACCGAGCGTGAGCAGATCCTTCCCCTCGAAGCGGATGGCGCTGGCTGACTCGATGCGTCCGGGTGCTCGCACGAGCCGCAGGATGGACAGGGCTGTGACGCTCTTGCCGCATCCCGATTCGCCGACGACGCCCACCGTCTCACCAGCGCCGACATGGAACGACACGCCGTCGACGGAGCGGGCGATGCCAGTATCGGTGTAGAAGTAGGTGCGGAGGTTCTCCAGCTCGAGCAGCGGTGCGGTCATCGCGGGTGGTGTGAGGTGTCGTCGCCGAGCGAGACTGCAAGCTGCCGAGGGTCGAGCGCGTCCCGCAAGGCATCCCCGAGCGCATTGCACGCGAAAACCGTGATCAGGATGGAGAGTCCGGGAAAGAGCGTGAGCCACCAGAGATCGCCCACGCGCTCCGCGCCGTCCTGGATGATACCGCCCCATGATGCCGAGGGGGCACGCACGCCGATACCGAGGTATGAGAGGCCGGCCTCGAGGAGAATGACGTTCGCGATGCCCAATGTCGCCGCGACAAGGCCCGGCGCCATGACGTTGGGAAGGACATGCCGGCTGAGGATACGCCACGGCGAGGCGCCGAGCATGCGCGCGGCCACCACGAAATCGCGCTCGCGCACCACCAGCGTCTCGGCGCGCGTCAGCCGGCTGACGGCGAACCACCCCGTGCCCGCGAGGAGCAGGGTGAGCGCAGGAATGCTGACGCTGTGCCACAGCGCCACGACGGCGATGAGCAGCAGGAGACGAGGAATGGACATCGCGGTGTCGACGAGTCGCATCAGCACCGCATCGGTCATGCCCCCGGCGTAGCCGGCGATCGCCCCGACGAAGATACCGAGGGTCATCGAGAGCGTCACGGCGACGAACGCGATGGCGAGCGAGATTCGCGTTCCCCAGATCAGGCGCGAGAGCACATCGCGGCTGAATGGATCGGTGCCCAGCGGATGCGCCCACGATGGGGACTGTCCGTTGAGACGCACGATGTCGAGTTGCGCGGCGGGGTCATAGGGCGCGAGTACGGGCGCGAGTAGGGCCGCACCAATGACGACGAGCAACACCACAGCCGCGGCGCGCGCGCGTCCGTCGCGCGAGAGCCGCGACAGCACCGGCCGCGTCGCCGTCGTTTGAAGAGCGTCCCTCATCGCATGCGCACGCGTGGGTCGGCCACTGCGACGGCAAGGTCTGCGGCGAGTGCCCCGAGTACGACGACGATGCTGATCACCAGTACGCTGGCCGTGATGAGCGGATAGTCTCGCGCGCCAATGGCATTCACGGTCACGAGGCCCATCCCCGGCCAGGAGTAGACCCTCTCGATGAATATCGCACCGGCGGCCAGCGCAGGAAGCGAGAGTCCGGCGATCGTGATGGTGGAGAGCAGCGAATTGCGGAGCGCATGACGGCGCACGGCGTGGCGCCAGCTCAGTCCCTTCGCCAGCGCCGTCCGCATCCAGTCGCTCGGCAGCACGTCCAGAAGGGCGGAGCGCTGATGCCGCGCGATCACCGCACTGGAAAGCAAGGTGAGCGTCAGCACGGGCAGCACGAGATGGGCGAGCCGATCGAGCACTCGTTCTCCCAGCGGCAGGTAGTCGTGCATCACCGGGTCCACGATGCCGCCCGGCGGAAGGATGGGAAGCTTGTACGCGAACAGGAGCAGCGCGACCAGCGCGAGCCAGAAGTCCGGCACCGAGTAGAGAACGAGGAGCACGCGACCGAGCCACTTGTCTAGGGCGGTGCCGAGTCGTTCGGCCTGAAGCACGCCGATGGCGATGCCGAGTGCGAAGCTCAAGCTGAGCGCCAAGCCGACGAGCAGCAGCGTGCGCGGGAGCGCTTCGGCCAAGACGTCGCGCACGGGTCGACGATGCGAGAACGAATATCCCAGCTCGCCGCGCGGGATGCTCGCGAGCCAGCGCACGTATTGTTCACCGATCGGTCGGTCGAGACCGAACTGTGCGCGCCACTGTGCGCGCACCTGCTCGCTGACGCCGGGACGTTCGAGCGCCGCCGACACGGGGTCGCCGGGCGCGAGCTGCACCAGGAGGAACGTGAGCGTCGTGACGAGAAAGACGACGCTCACCGCCTGCAGCAGGCGGCCCGTGAGGTACCGCCGCACGGATTACTGCGCGGCGCGGAGGCCGATCTGATCGCGCGACGTTCGCTCGCCAGCCGGGATCCACCAGTCGGCGAGGTGCGACCAGTAACCGTCCGGGCGCAACGTCGTGGTGCGGATGCGCTTATGGAGGCCAGCGATCGTGGGTGGCTGATAGAGCCAGATGCCGGGCGCGTCCTCGATGATCGTCTCGAAGGCACGCCGCGCGTACGACTTCGTGCGCGACGCGTCGAACGCGCTGGACGCACTGTCGAGGAGTGCGTCGACGATCGGATTCGAATACGATGGAAAGTTGGAACCGTCGCGCGCGATCCCGGCGGTCGTCCAGCTCTGCTTGAAGCCGGATGGGCTGGGATCGGTCACGTACACGGCCAGCTCGGCGTCGAAACCATGCGTCGCCTGCTTCGCGGCAAAGGTGGCGAAGTCCGTTTCGTCCAGCGTGACCGCGGCGCCAACGCGCCGAAGCGCAGCCTGCAGCAGCACCGCGTAGGCATGACGCTGCGCGCTTGAGCTGGGCGTGGACAATCCGAACTCGAGTCGTCGTCCGCTCTTGACGCGAATACCGTCCGCGCCGGGAACCCACCCGGCCGAATCGAGTAGCGCACGTGACTTAACGGTGTCGAACGGAATCTGCGGCAAACCCGTGTCGGCCACGGCCACCGTGCCCGGAAATGGCCCGTAGATCAGGGTGCCGAGCGTGTCGAACACGTTGCGCAGCATCGCGCGCCGATCCACCGCCATCGTGAGGGCGCGTCGAACTGCCCGATCGCCAAAGATCGGGTGCGGCCGCGACGTCTGCTTCGGATCGACGAGGTTGAATGCGAGGTAGGCGTACTGGAACGACGGATAGCGAACGACCTTGTGAAGCGTGTCGCCCTGCAACTTGGCGATCTGCTCCGGACGCAACATCTCGAACATGTCCGCTTCCCCGGAAAAGAATCGAGCGGCCGCGGAGTTGAAATCGGGAGAGCTGGCGAACACCACGCGGTCGAGCTTGGCGCGACCGCGATAATTCGCCGTATCGGAGATCAACTCGATCCGCTGGCCCGGCTGCCACGAGGCGAGTCGAAAGCGACCGGAGCCGATACCACGACGCGCCACGTCGGCCGTCTTCAACTGTGCAACCGGAGTGTTGCCGAGAATGTGCTCGGGCACGATCACGATCTGGTAGACGAGATCGTAGAACTGCTCGGGCGCGCGCTTCTTGAACCAGGCGATGGCCGTCAGGGAATCCTTCACCGAGACGCTGTCGACATTCCCGATCAGCGGGGCGACGGGCGAGCCGAACGCCGGGTCCTTGCTCAGTGCGAGGCTGAAGCGCACGTCGCTCGCGCGCACGGGACGTCCGTCGTGCCAACGAGCGCGAGGATTCAGCATGAACGCGATGGAGAGGGAGTCCGGCGCCCACTGCCACCGCTCGGCGAGCTGCGGCTTGAACCCCTTGTCGCCGATCGTCACCATCTCATCACCGATGTCGGCGAGTCGGTCGTACAACATGTCGGTGACCTGGCGATCCGCCTGCGATGCCACGAGTCCGGGCACCAGCGTCCCCACATCGCCCGGAATGGCGATCACCAGCGTGCCTCCCACGTCGCCGGTTCCGGACGACGGCGCATCGGCCCCCTTGCAGCTCATCACGGCGGCGGCGAACAGGGCGAGGAGCGCTGAGCGCGGGATGCGCCGGAGCAGAGCGAGAGAGAGGCGGGTCATCGTCGTCGGGCCGAGGGGAAGGGCGCGCGCGTCAACGTGCACCCGTCGTGAGGACGCGGTCAAGTGATTCGGGTCACAGGGCTCGTCAGCGCCGCCAGGTCCACGCCGGGTCGCGATATCGCACGGCGAGTCCACGTGCCGCTTCCATCAGCGACCGGTCGACATCGAGCTCGGCGGCTTCGACACCCATGATGGCGGCCAGCGCCACGGCCAGCGCCGCGTGCATCTCGGCGGCCAGGGGTTCCCGGCCAAGGATGCCTCGCAGGGTGGCGGGCGCCGGCACGGGATCGGTCGGCGACGCGAGGAGGGCGGCGATCGAATGCTGGTCGTCGTCCACGAGAATGGACCCGTGCTGAAGCACCGCGCCATCGTCGCGCCACTGCGCACTGGCCACCAGCTTCCGACCGTCGTGCACGAGCTCTCCCCGCGCGGGCTCGGCAAAGCAGGGCCGCGTCGACGGCCGCGCCGCCGGCCGCGCGCCCGTGTCGATCTGCACGGGCACACCGAGGGCCGCGAGCGCGTTCACCAGCAGGGCGTTGATCTGGGCGTAGACGCGAGCGCCGGATTGATCAGCCTGAAGTGGCGCGGTCACGCTGTACGTGATCTCGTGATGGTGCAGCAAGGCGCGCCCGCCGGTGGGTCGACGGATCGCGACGATGTTGGCGTGGTGCAGGGCGGCGGGATCGTACAAGCCGCGTGCGCGCTGGTTGCGGCCGAGCGACAACGTCGGCGTGGACCAGGTGTACGTGCGGAGCACAGCTTCCCCGGTTCGACGCGCCCGGGCCATCAGCGCCTGGTCGAGCGCCATGTTGTCGGGCCCGTCGTGCGGGGGTGAACGCAGCAGCCGCCAGTGCACCAGTCGGTTCGTTATCTTGGAGGGAGGAGGCGCGCCCATGGCGCGACCCGAAGGTAGTCCTGCCGGCGGAGGGACGACATCGCCTGCATTCAACTGGCATACACCGGCGCGTCGCTGGCGCCTGAGGCTCGCATGACCACCACCATCCGCACCGCTCCCGCCGCCGGCTTCGATCCCTTCGTCCCGCGCCACGTGGGGCCGAGCGAGAAAGAGATCGGCGAAATGCTGGCGACCGTCGGCTATGCGACGCTGGACGACCTGATCGATGCCACGATTCCGGAGTCGATCCGGCTCCGCCGGCCGCTGGCCATTCACGCTGGCCGGAGCGAGCACGAAGCGCTGGCCGCGTTGCGCGCGACCTCTCTGCGGAACTCGGTCTACCGCTCGTACCTCGGTTACGGCTACAGCGACACGATCACGCCGCCGGTGATCCAGCGCAACATCCTGGAGAATCCGGGCTGGTACACCGCGTACACGCCGTACCAGGCCGAGATCGCCCAGGGTCGACTGGAGGCATTGCTCAACTTCCAGACGATGGTCATCGACCTGACCGGTCTGGAGATCGCCAACGCCTCCCTGCTCGACGAAGGCACGGCGGCGGCCGAAGCGATGTTCATGGCCTATCAGGCGAAGGGATCGCGCGAGCGGAACACCTTCGTCGTCGACGCCCGTTGTCATCCCCAGACGATCGACGTGGTGCAGACGCGCGCGCAGGCGCGCGGGATCGCCACACGGGTAGGCGACGTGGCGACGACGGGATTCGACGCCGACAGCTTTGGTGTCCTGCTCTCCTATCCCACGACCGACGGCGCGATTCTGGACTATCGCGCCGTGGCGGATCAGGTGCACGCGGCGGGCGGGCTCGTCATCGTCGCGACGGACCTGATGAGCCTCGTGCTGCTCACGCCGCCGGGCGAGTGGGGCGCCGACGTCTGCGTCGGCAACAGCCAGCGGTTCGGCGTGCCGCTCGGGTACGGCGGGCCGCACGCGGCCTTCTTCGCCACGCGCGACGAGTTCAAGCGGACACTGCCCGGGCGGATCATCGGCGTGAGTCGCGATGCCGCGGGCCGACCCGCATTGCGGATGGCGCTGCAGACCCGGGAGCAGCACATCCGGCGCGAGAAGGCGACCAGTAACGTCTGCACCGCGCAGGTGCTCCTCGCCGTCATCGCCGGCATGTATGCCGTGTGGCACGGGCCCGCCGGGCTGACGACGATCGCGAAGCGCATTCATCGGCATGCGGCGACACTCGCCGCCGGACTCGAGCAGCTCGGCCACTCGCTCGCGAGTGGCGATTACTTCGACACGCTGTGTGTCGAGTTGGCTGGTCGGTCGGCGGAGGACGTCGTCGCTGCTGCGGCGACGCGGGAGATCAACCTCCGGCGCGCTGGCAGTGACCGGGTGATCGTGGCGCTGGATGAGACCGTGACCGACGATGACATCCAGAGCCTGCTCTCGATCTTCGCGAGCGGCGAGCCCGCGCCGGAAACCGGTGGCCTGGCCGCCGACGTCGACGACCGATTCGACGAGCGATTCGCGCGGACGAGCAGCTTCCTCACGCATCC
>JANLTI010000108.1:0-4593 GCA_031362845.1 Gemmatimonadaceae bacterium
CTCTGGGCGTACGTGGGCGGACGGTGGGGCGACCGCGCCGTGGTGGACGTCTATCGCATGTCGCTGCGCGTCGGATTCGAGGAAGGCATCCGGCGCGTGCTCGGCGTCTCCACCGACTCGCTCTCCAAGGACTGGATCGCCGCCACACGGCGCGCCTACCTGCCCGTGCTCGAGGGTCGCACGCGTCCCACCGCCGCCGGTGACGCGGTCGTGCAGTCGACGCGGAAGTCGGGCGACATGAATCTCGCGCCCACGGTGAGTCCCGATGGGAAGCTCGTGGCGTTCTACGCCCGCCGCGGCCTGTTCGAGATCGAGCTGTTCGTCGCCGACGCGGCCACGGGTCGCGTGCTCAAGAAGCTCGCCGGCCCCACCAGCAATGCGCACTTCGACGCCATCACGTTCATTGCGTCGTCCGGCGCGTGGTCGCCCAGCAGCGACAAGTTCGCCTTCATCGCGCAGTCGGAGGGCAATCACGAGATCGCCATTCTCGATGTCGCCTCCACGAACATCGAGCAGCGGCTTCGCGTCCCGAACATCGGCGCCATCTCGAACGTCGCGTGGTCGCCCGACGGGCGGACGATCGCCTTCTCCGGCCAGTCGGGCGGACTGAGCGATCTCTATCTCATCGATCGCGCCGCTGGCAGCGTGCGGCAGCTGACGAGCGACCGCTACGCCGACATCCAGCCCACCTGGTCGCCGGACGGGCGCACGATCGCGTTCTCCACCGACCGCGGCGCGCAGACCGACTTCACGACGATGACGTTCTCGCCGCTGCAACTCGGCACGATAGACGTCGCGACCGGGCGCATCAGCGTCTTCTCACCGTTCTCGCGCGGCAAGCACCTCAATCCGCAATTCTCGCCCGACGGGCAGAGCCTGTTCTTCATCAGCGACCAGGACGGATTCGCCGACATCTACCGGCTGCAGCTCGCCAGCGGGGCCACATCGCGCGTGACGCGGCTGTCCACCGGCGTCAGCGGCATCACGGATATCTCACCCGCGCTGAGCGTGGCACCCGCCACGGGGCGCATGCTGTTCTCGGTCTTCGAGGATCAGGGATACGCCATCTACGGGCTCGACTCCTCGCGCACCCATGGCGAGCCGATGGTGCTGGGCGCCGTCGTCGCCAGCGCGGCGGTGCTGCCGCCGGGCGATACGCCGGGCCGGTCGACCGTCACGCAGTACCTCAAGGATCCCCTCACCGGACTCGCCGCGGGCACGGACTTCACCGTTCATCCGTACAAGTCGAGCTTCTCGCTCGACGCCATCGGCCAGCCCACACTCGGCGTCTCCGCCGGTGGCCCGCTCGGCGCCGGCGTGGCGGGCGGCGTGTCCTTCCTGTTCGGGGACCAGCTCAGCGACAAGCAGATCGGTGTCGGCATCTCGGCGAACGGACAGATCCAGGACATCGGCGGCCAGGTCGTCTACCAGAACCTGAAGAACCGCTGGAACTACTTCGGCGCGCTGCAGCACACACCGTATCTCACCGGCTACTACGGGGGCAGCACCAGCAGCACCCAGGACCTGATCCTGACGCGCATCTTCGTCGACCAGGCCACGGTGGGCACCGCTTATCCATTCTCCACCACGCGCCGCATCGAGTTCACCGGCTCGGGCACCCGCCTCGCGTACAACACGCAGATCCAGACGTACGATCGCTTCGGCAACCCGATCTCCACGTCCAGCGGAGGTTCGCCGTATCCCACGTCCTACTACGGCACCGGGAGCGTGGCGTACGTGGGCGACAATTCGTACTCGGCGTTCACCAACCCCATCCAGGGCGCGCGATACCGGCTGGAGGCATCGCCCACATTCGGGTCGCTCGTCTACACGTCGGCGCTCGCCGATTACCGGAAGTACATGTTCCTGCGCCCGCTCACCTTCGCGTTCCGAGGCATGCATTTCGGACGCTACGGACGCGACAGCGATGACTCCACGCGCATGTATCCGCTCTTCCTTGGCGAAGAGACCATCATGCGCGGATACGGCTACGGCTCCATCGACCAGCGGGAGTGCATCGCGTCGTTCGACTCCGGACTGCCCGGCAACTGCCCGGCGTTCTCGCGCCTCCTCGGCAGCAGGCTCGGATTGCTGAGCGCCGAACTCCGCATTCCGCTGTTCGGCGTGCCGGAGTACGGACTGATCAACTTCCCGTACCTGCCGCTCACCGTGTCACCCTTCTTCGACGCGGGGCAGGTCTGGTCCAGGGCAGACGGCCCCAAGTTCGAGCTGGCGAAGAATGGCGGGCGTGGCATCGTGACGAGTGCCGGCGTGTCGGCACGCGTCAATGTGCTCGGATATGCCATCCTGGAATTCTACGCGGCGCGGCCGTTCCAGCGTCCCACCAAGCAGTGGGTGTACGGCATTCAACTCGCGCCGGGATGGTGAGCGACACCGCCCGCATCACTTGAAGCCGTACAGGGCGCGATAGATCTCGGCATTCCGCTGCACGATGCGGACGTAATCTCTCGTCTCCGTGTACGGGATCCACTCGGCGAACAGCTCCGGGTCATCCGACCCGGGGCGTCGCAACCAGCGGCTCAGGCGCGCGCCGCCGGCGTTGTAGGCGGCGAGTGCGCGGACTGGCGGCGTGCCGCGACGCAGGCTCGTTGCCAGGTGCGCCGTGCCCAGCTCGAGGCTGACGTCGGGGTCGAGCAACAGCGCCTGATTCCAGAGGGGATAGTTGCGCGCCCGCGCAACAGCGGCGCCCACGGCGGGCAGCAGCTGCATCAGGCCGCGTGCCCCAGCGGGTGAAACAGCCCGCGGATTGAAGCTCGACTCCTGGCGAATCAGTCCTGCCACCAGCGCCGGATCGAGCGCATTGCGCCGCGACTCTTCCACCAGCGCGTCGGCGTGCACCACCGGATAGGCCGCGCGCAAGAGCGCGCGCGATCCCGAGCCGCCACCGAGTGCGGCCACCGCCACGCGCAGCGCGCGCGCGGGTTGGCCCGCCGCGGCCATCCCCTGCGCAATGGCGGGCGCGTCAGATGGAGTCGCCTCCGCGCGCTCCGCGAGCGCGTCGAGCTCGAAGCGCGATTCCACGTCCATCCCGAGCTGGTCCAGCAACGCGAGCCGAACGAGCGCGCTGTCCACCGCGCGCACATGCGCCACCGTGTCGGGACCCGCGGGCGCCGTCCATGACGCGGCGTTCAATCGGCGCGCGCTCAGCTGTGCGTAGTACGAGAGCGGAGAAGCGACGATGATCTCGCGCCACCGGCGTTCGGCGTCGGCGCGCCGACCGGCGCGGTCGTGCGACCGTGCCGCCCAGTACCGTGCCGCACTCGCTTCCTCGTCTGCTGGGTACCGTTGCACGAGGGTATCGAAGACCGCCGCCGCCGCTCCAGGATTGCGCGAGAAGGCGAGCAGCCCGCTCCGGAATCGTGCGAGCGGTGCCTGCGGTGCGCCGGCATGTCGCTGCGTCACTTCCGCGAGGCTGCGCGCCGCTCCCGCGAGGTCGCCGTCATCCACCTGGAGATCTGCCAGCAGCAGCAGCGCCGGCGCAGCCGCGGCACCGGATGTCGCGTATGTGGTCGCAGTGCTTCGCAGCGCCGCGCGCGCGCCCGCTCCGTTGCCCGACTGCAACAGGGCCCTCGCGCGCTGATACGAAGCGGCGGCCGCGAGCGCCGGCTCGCCGACCAGCGCGAACTGCACGGCCGCATCCGCCGCGCGGTCCGCGCGCAACAGCGCGCCGGCGTAGGCGAATCGATCCGCGGGAGACAGTGCAGTCGCGGCCGATGCGCTCGTCCGGAGTACGCGTTCGAATCCGGCGATCGCGCGCGCCGCCGGCCCGCTCTCTGCCGCCGCTCGCGCCGTCGTCAGCTCCTGGGGTACCGACAGCGGCACGTTGAGTGTCCCGAGTACCTCGAGCGACGACCGCACGTTGGTGGGAGTCAGCTTTCGCGACAGCGACGCCACGATACGGCTCGCGAGCGCCGCTTTTGCCGCGTCGTCGCGCGCCAGCAACGCCTCGGCGCGGAACGCCGATCCTTCTTCGCCCACGCTCCGATACACGCGCGCTGCGCCGACAAAGTCACCCGTGCGCTCACGGGCCTGGGCATCGGTGAATGCAATGCGCGCCCGCGCCGGCGAGCTGCCGACGCGTGCGAACAGCGCCGCCCGCGCACCGCTGTCCGCCAGGACGCCCGCGGCGCGCAGTCGGAGCCAGTCGGCCACGCGCGGCAGGCGTGACGCACTCGCGAGATACGCCGCGGACGCGCTGTCCGGCTGATTGCCGCGGTCGTATGCGCGCGCGAGCATCACGCGGCGCACCACGCGCGCCTCGTCCGTGCTCGCCGCGGCAAGGGCGGCGCGCGCATCCGGCACCGCGTCCTGCCCGCGCGCGAGCGCACTTCTCGCCAGCAGCTCACGCCCTTCACCACCGAAGCTGGTGTCCAGCCAGGGCGCATCGCGCAGCAGACGGTCCACCTCGCTCCACCCATCCCATCCCCACGCCGCGCGCGCACCGGCGAGCCGCAGCTCGGGCGACGCGCTGGCCGACGAGCGCAGCGATGGCGCGAGCAGCGCGGTCGCACGCCATGGCCGGCCGGCACGAATCAGCGAATCGGCGCGCCGGGCGAGCGGGTCCCCGGCGAG
>JANLTI010000060.1:0-38126 GCA_031362845.1 Gemmatimonadaceae bacterium
CGGCACGGCGCGTCTGGCGTACAAGAATGGCTCACGCCGTTTCACGAGCGTCGCCGATGCCGTCGCGGGCCTCGGTGCATCGGCGGCGCTGTACTACGATCCGAGCCGCTTCATTGATTACTAAGACGTGACCTACGGCGAGCATCCCGTCAACTCCGAGACCTCCCTCAGCGTGAGCGGCGGCTCCGAGAACACCCGGTATTTTGTGTCTGCCCTGATGCGGGACGAAGCCGGGATCGTGCGGAACACGTACGCGAACAAGGCCGGCATCCGCATCAATCTCGACCAGCGGCTGGGGTCGAGACTCATGATGCAGGTGGGCTCGGAGATTCTGCGGACGGGGAACGACCGTGGATTGTTCGGAAACGACAACGCCGGCAATTCCATCGCGTACACGCTCACGAAGGTCCCGAGCTACCTCGACATCAGGCGGAACGCGGACGGCACCTTTCCCGTCAACCCACTGTACAACTCGAATCCGCTCCAGACCATCGACCTGTTCAAGAACGACGAATCGGTATTCCGCAACATCAGCACGGCACGCTTGACGATGGATGCGTGGACGAGCGGCGAGCAGAAGCTGCAGCTCATCGCGTACGGTGGCGCCGACGTGCTGAATCAGAAGAACGTCATCTTCTCCCCTCCTGAGCTCCAGTACGAGCCGCTGGACGGACTACCCGGCACGTCCGCCGTGTCGTACAGCGACAACGTGCAGAGCAACCTGAATCTGAACGCGGTGCACTCGTGGACGCCGCGTCCAAGCATCGGGATCACGTCGCAGCTCGGCACCCAGTATGAGCGGCGCACGCTGGGCCAGAGTCGGGCCTCGGCGCAGAATCTGCTCGGGGGCCTCGAGGTCGTCACGGCGGGTACCGTGCGAGACGTGGACGAGACTCGGCTGGAGGTGAACGATTTCGGCGTGTTCGGCCAGACGGAGATGCTCTGGAACGAGCGGCTCCTGCTCACCGTGGGAGCGCGCGCCGACCGAAGCAGCAACAACGGTGACACGAAGAAGTTCTTCGTGTTCCCGAAGGCCTCGGCATCGTACCGGTTTCCGGAACTCAGGCCCGGATTGGTGGACGAGTTGAAGTTTCGCGCCGCGTACGGAGAGACGGGCAACCAGCCGTTGTACGGGCAGAAGTTCACCGGGCTCGATCTCTCGAGCATCGGCGGGCTCGGCGCCTTTCGCGTTGGCGCCACGCGCGCGGCGGCGGATATTCGTCCCGAGCGTCAGCGCGAGGTGGAGGGTGGACTCGACGCGGCGTTGTTCGGCAATCGCGCGAATCTGGAGATCACCGGTTTCCAGCGGAATATTTCCGACCTGCTCATCACGCGGACGCTCGCTCCGTCCACCGGCTACAGCGCGGAGATCTCCAACGGCGCCGCGATGCGCGTCCGGGGTCTCGAGGTCAGCGTAGGTGGATTTCCGGTGCAGCGGGCGCGATATGGCTGGAATACGCGGCTCAATTATGGCATGAACCGCAGCCTCATCACCGACCTGCCGGTGCCGGCGTTCCTCATCGGCGCGCCCCAGGTCGGCGCGGTCAAGATCGAGGAAGGCAAGTCGGCGACCCAGCTCATCGGGAACGACACCCTGCCGCAGCCCGGCGGACGCGTCGTCGTTCCGGTCGTGATGGGAGACGGCAGTCCCTCGTGGAATGCCGGATGGTCGAACGAGGTACGCTACGGCGCAGTGTCCCTGTATGCGCTGCTCGATCATCAGGAAGGCGGCATGCTCGCCAATGGCACCTGGCGTCACTACGACCTGGGCCAGAATTCTCGCGACTACGACGAGCTCACGAGCGATGGGCGGAAGATCGGGGAAGTGCGACGCACGACCTACCTGCAGGTGACCCGCATCTACTACCAGGATGCGACGTACACGAAGCTGCGCGAGGTGACGCTGGCCTGGAACATTCCCACCAGATACCTGCAGACCGTGACGTCTCGCGTGAACAACGCAAAACTCTCCGCGAGCGGGCGGAATCTCAAATGGTGGACCAACTTCCGGGGCGGCGATCCCGAAGCGCAGAACTTCGGGGCGGGTAACGTGCCCGATGCCGTCCAGCGCAATCGCGAACTTGCGGCGTATCCCGCCAGCCGCTCCTACTGGCTCAACCTCTCCGTGGATTTCTGACCATGCGCCCCTACCTCTCCGTGCGCCGGCGAGCTGTCGTTCTGCTCGCGATGGCGACGACGCTGCTCGCGTTCGGCGCCTGCAGGGAATCGACCGTGCCGAATTTCAACACGCCGAACATCGAAGGCCTGCTCGACGGACCCAATGCCGCGACGGTCAACACCACGGTCGTCGGACTCCTCGTGGGACTGCGGGCCAACGTAGGGACCTGGGCGACCGGGCTGGGCATCCTTGGCCGCGAGGTCTACAACCTGGATCCTGCCGAGCCCCGCAACGTCCTTGGCTATCTCATCGGTCCGCTGGAGCCTGGCGGATTCGTGGCCGACGTGGGCTGGACGGCGTCGTACCGGAACATTCGAACGGCGGTCACGGTGCTCGAGGCGATCGACAAGGTGCCCGACTACAGCGCCGCGCAGAAGTCGGCCACGCGTGGATTCGTCAAGACCATCATCGCGCAGGAGTACGTCAACCAGCTTCGGGTGCGTGACACATTCGGGATCGTCGTGGACGTGCCGACCGATCCGACGCAGCTCGGCGCCTTCGTCACGCGGGATAGCGGCTACCGGCGTGCGGTCGCGCTGTTCGATGAGGCGAAGGTCGACCTCAACGCAGGAGGGACGACCTTTCCATTCGCCCTGACGAGCGGGTTCGCCGGCTTCAACACACCTGCGAACTTCATCAAGCTGAATCGCGCCCTCAAGGCCCGCGCCGATGTCTATCGCGGTGCCTGGCCAGAGGCGCTGGTCGCACTTGGCGAGTCCTTCATCAGCACCGCGGCGACCTCGAGTGCCGCGCTCGCGACGGGCGCGTATCACGTGTACTCGACGACATCGGGTGACGCGCTGAATCCCCTGTTCGATGCTGCGCCGCGAGCGCTCGTCGCGGTGCCCAGCTTTCTCACCGAGGCGCAGCGGCGGCCCGATGGCTCGGTTGACCTGCGTGCCTCCAGCAAGGCGCTGGTCATATCCGTCATCGTGACGACGCAGGGCGTGAGCTCGAACGTGCGGATCACCTCGTACGCCAACAACGTCGCGCCGGTGCCGATCATCAAGAACGAGGAACTCATCCTGCTGCGCGCCGAAGCCAACAATGCCCTGGGCAATCGGTTGCAGGCCATCCAGGATCTCGATTTCATCCGCGTGAACTCGGGCGGGCTCGCACCGCTGGGAGCCGCATTCACCGGCGACATCGTCACCGAGATCCTCTACAATCGGCGGTATTCGCTCTTCGACGAGTACGGCCACCGCTGGGTCGATCT
The DNA here is from genome assembly GCA_031362845.1 of Gemmatimonadaceae bacterium. GTDB lineage: Bacteria > Gemmatimonadota > Gemmatimonadetes > Gemmatimonadales > Gemmatimonadaceae > AG11. Next base: position 3,396 of record JANLTI010000060.1, read on the forward strand.
GCGCCGCTACGGGCGGCTCGCCACACTGGAGAAGGCGCTCCCGTCGCACAAGATCTTCCCGGTGGTTCCCATTCCCGTCGACGAGTGCAATCAGCGGCTCGACCTGCCGCCGAAGGGATGCGTCAACGTGCTCGGGTTCTAGCCCGGGGTCAGAGTCGGGGCAGGGTGACGCCCTGCTGCCCCTGATACTTCCCCTTCTTGTCCTTGTACGACACTTCCGGCTCCTCTTTTCCTTCGAAGAACAGCACCTGTGCGATCCCCTCGTTGGCGTAGATCTTGGCCGGCAGGGGGGTCGTGTTGGAGATCTCGAGCGTCACGAACCCCTCCCATTCCGGCTCGAACGGCGTGACGTTCGTGATGATGCCGCAACGCGCGTAGGTGGATTTGCCCACCGTCACGGTCAGGACGTTGCGGGGAATCCGGAAGTACTCGACGGACCGCGCGAGCGCGAAGCTGTTGGGGGGCACGATGCACACGTCGCCTTCGAACTCCACGAAGCAGCTGCTCTGGAAGTCCTTGGGATCCACGATCGAGTTCAACACGTTCGTGAAGATGCGGAACTCCCGAGCCACCCGCATGTCGTAGCCGTAGGAGCTCACCCCGTAGGAGATCACCCCGTCGCGGACCTGACGTCCCTCGAAGGGCTCGATCATCCCGTGCTCGCGTGCCATGCGGGTGATCCAGCGGTCGGACATGATGGACATGTTGGCGCGGGCAAGAGGGGGTCGGCGCGCGTGACGGGTGCGGCGCGGCCGGTTCGGCGCGAAAGTTACGCGACGTGCGGATGAGATGCCAAACGCCGTTGACACTGCTTCGCAACGCTGGGTAAGTTCATGCGCTGCGACTTAGTGAAAGATTTCACGAAGTGCGGAGACTCATGGAACGCACGTACTTGCCGGTCCTGTTGCTCGTGGGCTTCGTCGTGATGAACGCGGCGCTCATCCTTGTCATTTCCCACCTGACACTTCGGCCGCGGCCGACCGCGGTGAAGCAGACGCCCTACGAGTCCGGGATTCCCGTACTCGGCAATGCGCGTGAACGCTTCTCCGTCAAGTTCTACATGGTTGCGGTGCTGTTCATCATCTTCGACATCGAAACGGTGTTCATGATCCCGTGGGCCGCCCATTTTCGGCAGCTCTCGTGCGGTGTGGACCTCGTGGCCGCGGCGTGCCCGGCCGGCAACCTGTCGCTCTTCGGCTTGTGGGAGATGCTGGTCTTCATCGCCATCCTGCTCGTCGGATTCATCTACGTCTGGAAGAAGGGAGCGCTGCAATGGGATTGAGCTCGCAACCCGATACGCGCTTCGTGTCCATGGACCCGCAGTCGCAGGAAAGCTGGGTCACGACCAAGCTGGACTTCCTCGTGAACTGGGGACGAGCGAACTCGCTGTGGCCGATGCCGTTCGGGACCGCCTGCTGCGCCATCGAGTTCATGGCGACGGCCGCGAGCAAGTTCGACCTCGCGCGATTTGGCATGGAGCGCATGAGCTTCTCGCCGCGTCAGGCTGACGTCCTCATCTGTGCCGGCCGCGTTCCGTTCAAGCTGGCCCCCGTCATCCGTCGTATCTGGCAACAGATGCCGCAGCCCAAGTGGTGCATCTCCATGGGCGCGTGTGCTTCCACGGGCGGCATGTTCGACAATTATGCCGTGGTGCAGGGGATCGACACGATCATCCCCGTCGACGTGTACGTTCCCGGCTGTCCCCCTCGGCCCGAGGGACTGCTGTACGGCATCATGATGCTCCAGCAGAAAATCATGCAGGAGCGCATGGCCGACTCCACCCTTCGCAACGAGATGGAGCCCGATCCCACGAGTCAGCTCTACATTCCGCCGTCGATGATCGACGAATTGTCGGAGCCGTTCGGCAATTCCATTCATCAGACGCGGTCGGGGCTGTGAGCGAGCGATTCCTCCCGGTGCTCGCCGGCCACGCCGCTGGCGCCGATACTCCCGCTCCCGTGACGCCGCGCAACGTTCCATATCGCGATGGCGACCGCAATCCCTCGGCTGATGCGCTCCGCGCGGAGTTCGGCGCGACGGTCGTGCGAGCCGATGTCGTCTGGGGCGAGACGACCGTGATCGTCGAGGCGACGCAATTGCATGCGATCGTGCGCTGGCTTCACGACGACCCGCGACAGCGCTACGACTACTGCTCGGATGTCACGGCGGTTGAGTTTCGCGATCTGGAGCGCGCGATCGAGGTGGTGTGGCACCTTCGCTCGCTGCCATTTCGCCGGTTTCTCCGCCTGAAGGTGCTGATCCCGCGCGGTCAGCCGCTCGAGGTCCCCAGCATCTGGGACATCCACAAGGGTGTGGACTGGATGGAGCGGGAGTGCTTCGACATGTTCGGCATCACCTTCGTTGGACATCCCGATCTGCGCCGCATCCTCATGTGGGAGCAGTACAAGGAAGGGTTTCCCCTCCGCAAGGATTTTCCCTTGCGCGGCCGGTTCAGCCGCTCCGAGCAGCTTCGTCAGGCGCTCGCGCAGAACCCGGAAGCCAAGTACAGCATGGAGGAATTGTCGATCGCCGAGGCGTTCGAGGATCTGCCGCCCGACATGCGCCAGCGGCTCGGCGCGGGCGAGAAGGTCGGAGAGTAAACGACATGGCAACGACCAAGCGAACCGTCGAGGTTGAGCTCTCCACCACCGGACTCGATGCCCGTGGCCGTCCGCAACGCGTGCCGCTCGTCACCGATCAGGCGGGGAACCTGGTGCCCGTCACCGCGGCGCCGGCTGCGGAGCCGGAGCTCGAGGGCGAGCACATGCTCATCAACATCGGCCCGCAGCACCCGGCGACGCACGGCGTGCTCCGGCTGGTGCTCGAGCTCGATGGCGAGACTGTGGTGCGCTGCATTCCGCACATTGGCTACCTGCACTGCGGTTTCGAGAAGATCGGCGAGTACCGCCAGTACAACCAGATCATTCCGTGGACGGACCGCGAGGACTACCTCAACAGTCCGGGCAACAACGTGGCGTTCGCGCTGGGCGCCGAGCGGCTGTTCGGGATCGAGATCACCGAGCGATGCAAGGTGCTGCGCGTCATCGCGAGCGAGCTGTCGCGACTCATCTCGCACTGCGTCTGGCTCGGCACGTTCTGCATCGACATCGGTGCGTTCACCCCGTTTCTGTGGATCTTTCAGCAGCGCGAGCGCGTGTACACGATGCTCGAGAGCTGGATCGGGGCGCGCTTGACCACGAGTCTCACGCGCGTCGGCGGCATGGGGGCCGACATCCCCGACGGCTGGACGGATGACCTCGCGAACTTCGTGCGGACCTTTCCGAAGGTGCTCGCCGAGTGCGAGACGATGCTCAGCAAGAACGCCATCTGGGTGGGGCGGACGATCGGACTCGGTGCGATGTCGGCCGAAGAGGCGGTGAACTACGGCCTGTCCGGCCCGATGCTTCGCGCATCGGGCGTCGCGTACGACGTGCGCAAGGATTTTCCGTATCTCGACTACGAGACGTACGATTTCGACGTGCCGGTCGGCCAGGCGGGGGATGTCTACGATCGCTATCTCTGTCGCGTTGAGGAGATGAAGCAGTCGGTGCGAATCCTCGACCAGGCGCTCAAGCGCCTGCCCGACGGCCCGGTGAACATCGATGACCATCGGGTCATCCTGCCGCCGAAGTCGAAGGCGACAAGCGACATGGAAAGCATGATCCACCATTTCAAGCAGGTGATGGAAGGTCCGCGCCCACCGGTCGGCGAGGCATACGTGGCGGTGGAGAGTCCCAAGGGTGAGAAAGGCTACTACATGGTTTCGGACGGTACCTCCAAACCAGTGCGGTGGCGCATCCGGCCGCCCTCGTTCGTGAACCTCTCGGCGATTCCCAAAATGGTGGAAGGGCATCTGCTGTCCGACGTCATCGCGATCAACGCCAGCATCGATATTGTGATGGGAGAGATCGACCGATGAGCGCAGCGAAGAGGACGAGCGCGACCTGGTATCGTGGAGAGATCGACCGATGAGCGCAGCGAAGAGGACGAGCGCGACCTGGTATCGTGGAGAGATCGACCGATGAGCGCACTCGGTCATCAGGACGCGCCCTACGCGCCCGTGTTCACCGGTGCGCGCAAGTCCGAGCTCGACGAACTCCTGACGCGCTATCCCACGAAGATGGCCGCGCTGCTCCCCGCGTTGTGGATCGTGCAGGAAGAGCGCGGATGGGTCAGCTCCGGAGGGATGGCCGAAGTTGCCGACCTGCTCGATCTGACGCCCGCGTACGTGAAAGGCGTCGTCTCCTTCTATACGATGTACCATCAACATCCGGTGGCGAAGCACTTCATCCAGGTCTGCACGACCTCGCCCTGCAACGTGTGTGGCGCCGAGGATGTCGTGAAGGCCCTGCTCAAGCACACCATGTGCGGTGAGCTCGGCGTGCCGTCGCCGGACGGACGGTACCAGGTCATCGAAGTCGAGTGTCTGGGCGCCTGCGGATTCAACACGCCGCTGATGGTCAATGAGAAGTTCATCGAGTCGGTGACACCGGAGACGGTGCCCGAGCTCCTCGCCTCCCTGAGCTGACATGGGATTTCCCCACAAGCCGCACGCGAGAGAAACGCTCGTCCTGTCGAAGCATTTCGGCGAGCAGTCGGCCATCGGGCTCGACGGCTGGCGCAAGCGCGGCGGGTATGTCGCGCTCGAGAAGGCCCTCGCGATGCAACCCGCCGAGATCGTGCAGATCGTGAAGGATTCCGGGCTGCGTGGCCGCGGGGGCGCGGGTTTCCCGACCGGCATGAAGTGGGGTTTCATGAAACCGGGCGACGGCAAGCCGCACTACCTGTGCTGCAACGCCGACGAGTCCGAGCCGGGAACCTTCAAGGACCGCGAGATCATGCGATGGACGCCGCACTCGCTCGTCGAGGGGTGCGCCATCGGCGCGTACGCGATCGGTGCCGAAGTCGCCTACGTCTACATCCGCGGCGAATACACGGAGGCGCTCGAGAAGATGAACGTCGCGTGCCGCGAGGCATACGCGGCCGGTATTCTCGGTACGAACGCCATGGGGACCGGAAAGACGGTGCACGTCTACGTGCACAAGGGTGCCGGCGCGTACATCTGCGGCGAAGAAACAGCGCTCATGAATTCGCTGGAAGGACGCCGCGGCAACCCCCGCATCAAGCCGCCGTTTCCTGCGGTGTCCGGCCTGTTCGGCCAGCCCACGACGATCAACAACGTCGAGACGCTCGTGGCCGTTCCGCACATTCTGGTCAACGGCGCCGAGTGGTACAGGAACTTCGGCCGTACCGACAACCCGAAGAGCACCGGTACCAAGCTGTTCTCGGTGTGCGGCAACATCGCGAAGCCGGGCAATTACGAAGTGACGATGGGCTTTCCGTTCAAGGACTTCCTGTACGAAGTCTGCGGCGGTCCGCTCAAGGGGCGCAATTTCAAGGCGATCATCCCGGGCGGCATCAGCGTCCCGATCCAGACGCGGGAAGAGGCCGAGAACTCCCCGATGGATTATGAGGGATTCGTGGCCAACGGCACGATGCTCGGTTCGGGGGGCGTGATCGTCATCGACGACGCGCAGAATCTGGTGAAGCAGATCGCGCGGGCGGCGCGGTTCTTCGCGCACGAGAGCTGTGCCCAGTGCACACAGTGTCGTGAGGGGACGGCGTGGACCACGAAGATCCTCGAACGCATCGTCGCCGGCGACGGGACGCATGAGGACCTCGACACGCTCATGGAAATCGCCGAGAACATGACCGGCAAGACGATCTGCGTGCTGAGCGACTCCTGCGCGACGCCCGTGGTGTCGGGCATCAACAAGTTTCGCGGCGATTTCGAAGCGCTCATCAGGAAGAAGAAGGTCCACATGGTGCCGGCGCAGGTGGCCTGATGGCGGACGTGAAGATGGTGAACCTGACGATCGAGGGGCGCGCGGTGAGCGTACCGGATGGCACGTCCATCCTCGAGGCGGCCAAGGTTGCCGGCGTGCTCGTGCCGCACTACTGCTACCACCCGGCGCTTCCGGTCGCGGGGGTGTGCCGCATGTGCCTCGTCGAGGTGGAGAAGGCGCCGAAGCTCGCGCCCTCCTGCGCGTCAACCGTCGCGGAAGGGCAGGTGGTGCACGTCCATTCCGAGAAGGCGCTGGAAGCGCGAAAGGGCGTCCTCGAGATGCTCCTCATCAACCACCCGCTGGACTGTCCGATCTGCGACCAGGCGGGTGAATGCGAGTTGCAGGACTACACCTATCAGGAAGGCCGCGCCGAGGGGCGCTATCGCGACCCCAAGCGGTTCAACCCGGTCGAGGATTTCGGCGGCGACGTGATGTACGTCGCCAACCGGTGCATCCTGTGTACGCGATGCGTGCGATTCATGGACGACGTCGCGCATGATCCCGTGCTCTCCGTCGTCGAGCGTGGAGATCGCGCGCTGATCGGGAAAGCCGACCAGCAGGATCTGACGCACCCGTGGGCGGGCAACGTGATCGATCTCTGCCCGGTGGGAGCGCTCCTCAGCAAGGACAACCTGAACAAGGCGCGAGCGTGGGACCTCGACCGCTCGGCCAGCGTGTGCCCGAACTGTTCGCAGGGCTGCAACATGATCGTCGAGACTCGCGACAACCAGGTCGTCCGGCTGCGGCCTCGTCCGAACGACGAGGTCAACGAATTCTTCATGTGCGATCACGGGCGACTCAATTATCGCTGGATGAATCGCCGGGATCGCGTGGAGACTCCCCTCGTGCGCCAGCACGGTGTCCTGGCCACGGCCGATTGGGAAATCGCCCTCCGCGCCGCCGCGCAGCTTCTCGCTGGCAAGCGGGCCTTCGTGCTCGTCTCGCCAAACCTGTCCAACGAGGCGCTCTTCCTGCTCCGCGCGCTCGTGCGGAAGTCGGGCGGCGCGGGCGCATTCCGCGTCGAGCAGGGTGTCGAGGCGCCGCTTCCCGGCGTCGAGGATCTGGCGCTCCGCGTCGATCGCGCGGCAAACGTGCGTGGGGCCGAGTTGCTCGGATTCTCGCGAAGTGGCGCGCCACTCGACGGCATGCAGGCGGGGGACGTCCTCGTCGTGGCTGACGAGGAGCTCGCCGGTCTCGACGCGGGCGCGGCGGCCAGGGCGGGTGCGCTCATCGTCATCGGGACGACGCTGCCGGCGTGGGCACGACATGGCGCCAACGTGGTGCTTCCCATCGGGAACTGCATCGAGGAAGAGGGTACGTTCACCAACCTGCGCGGTCGGGTGCAGCGCTTCCTGCAGGGCAAGGCGGCGCCGGGCACGGCGCGGCCGAGCTACTTCGTCATCGGTGATCTCCTCGCCGCGATGGGAGAGGGGCAGGGTTACTGGACCGCATCCGCCGTGTTCGATGCGCTCGCCGCGTCGGAGCCCGGCTTCGCCGGCATGTCGTACGGCTCGCTCGCGCTGAAGGGCGCGATGCCGACGGACGTCGGCGCTGGTACCGGAGCATGATGCCGGTTGTCGCGCTGCTCCAGATCACGGGACCGACGACCGAGCCGGGTTTCGGCTTCTGGCTGGCCGCCACCGTCGTCAAGATGATCGCCATCTTCACCGTCTACATGCTGGGTGCCGCTCTCCTCACGCTGGCGGAGCGCAAGATCTCGGCATGGATGCAGGACCGCCACGGTCCGAATCGGGTGGGCAAGGGGTGGCTGCAGCCGATCGCGGATGGTGTGAAGAACTTCGTGAAGGAGGAGACGTACCCGGACGCGGCCAACCTGCCGGTCTTCATCCTCGCGCCGGTGATTGCGTTCATTCCCGCGCTCGTCACGTGGGCGGTCATTCCATTCGCCGCGCCGTGGGGCTCGCGGTGGGGCATCGTCGAGATGGTGCTGGCGCCGTTGCCGATCGGCTTCCTCTTCATCCTCGCAATCTCCTCGCTCGGCGTCTACGGCATCGTGCTCGCTGGCTGGTCGTCGAACAACAAGTACGCGCTCCTGGGCAGCGTGCGCTCCACGGCGCAGATGGTGTCGTACGAGATCGCGATGGGCATGGCGACGATTCCGGTGCTGCTGCTGGCCGGCAATGTGTCGCTGAGCAAGATCGTGAATCAGCAGGCGTTCGAGACGTGGAACGTCATCAACCTGACGGTCGCCTTCTTCATCTTCCTCATCGCCGCATTCGCCGAGACGAACCGGTTGCCGTTCGACCTGCCGGAAGCGGAGGCCGAGCTGGTCACCGGGTACCACACGGAATACAGCGCGATGAAGTTCTCGCTGTTCTTCATCGCCGAGTACTGCAACATGATCACGGCGAGCGCGCTGATGGCGACGCTGTTCTTCGGTGGGTGGGACATCCCCTTCACATTGTGGGACAATCTCGCGCCGCATACCGGGATCAAGACGCTGCTGACGCTGGGTGCGTTCGCCACGAAGACGATGTTCTTCCTGTTCCTCTTCATGTGGATCCGGTGGACGTTGCCGCGATTTCGCTACGACCAGCTCATGTCGTTGGGATGGAAGTTCATGCTGCCCCTCGCCCTCGGCTACATCGTGGCGATCGCCAGCCTCATTGTCACGCTGCTGTCCCTGGGCTTCGCGCAGGGATCGTGGCCATTCCATCTTGGCCTCGCCATGCTCAACGTCGTGGCGGTCATCGTGCTCTTCATGATCCTCGACCGGGGCCGGATCATCAGTCCCGCGTCGTCCCGCCTCGATCAGCGCGACATTGAGCGGCTGCGCGCCGTCAGTGCGCGTCCACGCACCCCGCTTCTTCCCGAGACCGGAGACTGATGGCCATCGGCGTCAAGGTCGTGGAGCGACCAACCGAGCAGACGAGCTACGTGCGCGCCACCCTCACCGGCATGGCGCACACGCTGAAGCACATGCTGAATCCGGAGAAGGTGACGACGCAGTATCCGGAGCAGAAGGAGTCGATCAGCAAGCGGTGGCGCGGCACGCATCGCATGCTCACGACCGAGGACGGCAAGGCGAAGTGCGTGGGCTGCGGCCTGTGTCCCACCGTCTGTCCCGCGAACTGCATCAAGCTCGTCCCGGGCGAAGACGAGCAGGGCAACCGGTATCCGCTCGTGTTCGAGATCGACGAGTTTCGCTGCATCTTCTGTGGCTACTGCCAGGAAGTGTGCCCCGAAGAGGCAATCCACGTCGGGCGCCACTACGAGAACGCGGAATACAGCCGCGAGGGATTCGTCTACGACCTCGAGCGTCTGATGGCACAGACGCATCCGGTGAGCGAATTGTGGGATCCCCTGGACCCGAAGGGGGAGTGATGTCCTACAACGAGCTCCCCCTCTTCTACGTCTTCCACTTCTACTTCTTCGGCATCGTCGCCATCGCGTCGGCCATCGCGTTCGTGACGCGAAAGAGTCCGGTTGCCGCGGCGCTCTGGCTCGTCAACACGATGTTCTGCCTCGCGGCCATGTACGTGCTGCTCGATGCCCAGTTCATCGGGGCGATGCAGGTGCTGGTGTACGCGGGCGCGATCATGGTGGTGTTCCTGTTCGTCATCATGCTTCTCAATCTCGGGCACGCCTCCGATCTGGCGGACGCGCGCGGCATGTGGTGGAAGCTCGCGGCCGGGCTGATCGGCCTCGCGCTCCTGGCGCAGATCTTCGCGGTGACGAAAGCGCGGTTACCCGAGGCGCTCGTGCTGCCCGAGCATGCGCTGGCGAGAGAGTTCGCGAGGACCGGTGCCATCGCCCCGCTCGCCGGCCCCCTCTTCAACGAGTACCTGCTGGCGTTCGAGGTGACGAGCGTGCTCCTGCTTGCCGCGGTCGTCGGCGCCGTCGTGCTGGGCAAGCGCAAGGAGCGTGTGCGTGCTCACTGAGTCGTTGTTCTTCAGCGCCATCCTGTTCACGATCGGGGTGATCGGCGTGCTCACCCGCCGGAACGCGATCATCCTGTTCATGTGCGTCGAGCTGATGCTGAACGCGGTGAACCTCACCTTCGTCGCCTTCGCGCAGGTCTACGGCGTGGCGGGGCAGGTGTTCGTCTTCTTCGTCATGACGGTGGCGGCAGCGGAGGCGGCGGTGGGGCTCGCGATCATCATCGCGCTGTTCCGGCATCGCCAGACGGTCAATCTGTCGAACATCAATCTCCTCAAGGGATGATGCTCCTCCAGCATGCAGCAGACGCGGCGCAGGCGGGTGCGCATCCGCTCAGCGGGACGGTGGCGGAGTACGTGTGGCTGCTGCCACTGTTGCCGCTGCTCGGGTTCCTGTTGAACGGCGCCCTGTCGCTCGCCAGCGCGTACACGGCGGGACCGGCTGATCCAGACGGCGCGCATGACGACGCGCACGGCGCGGCGGGCGCCGCCGGTCACGCGTCCGACGCCGCGCACGGTACGTCCGCGAGCGGCGCACACGGTGACGATCATCATCCCGTCGTTCGCCACCGCTTCGCGACCCTTGCCAGCCTGATCGGACCCGGCGTCCTGGCGCTCTCGTTTCTGCTCGCCATCGCCATGTTCGTCGCGATGCGCGCCGCCGGTGGCGGCGAGATGCACCTCCCGTTCGTGCAGCGCTATTTCAGCTGGATGCCCGTCGGCGATCTCCAGATCGACGCCGCGTTTCAGCTGGACCAGCTGTCGATGGTGATGGTGCTCATCATCACCGGCGTCGGCACGCTGATCCATCTCTTCAGCGTCGGCTACATGCGGGACGATCCGGGATATCCGCGGTACTTCGCGTACCTGAACCTGTTCGTCTTCTTCATGCTCGTACTGGTGCTCGGCGCCAACTACCCGGTCCTGTTCGTGGGGTGGGAAGGGGTCGGGCTCTGCTCCTACCTGCTCATCGGCTTCTGGTTCAGCGAGAAGGCGAATGCCGACGCGGGGAAGAAGGCGTTCATCGTGAACCGCATCGGCGATTTCGGTCTGCTCGTCGCGATGTTCATGCTGTTCGCACATCTGGGGTCGCTCGATTTCGTCTCCGTCGCGGCGGCCGCGCCCACCCAGTTCGCGTTCGGCGGCGCGGTCGTCACCGCCATCTGCCTGTTCATCTTTCTCGGCTGTGCCGGCAAGAGTGCCCAGATCCCGCTGTATGTCTGGCTCCCCGACGCGATGGCCGGTCCCACCCCCGTTTCCGCGCTCATCCACGCGGCGACGATGGTGACGGCGGGCGTGTACCTGATTGCGCGCAGCAATGTGCTGTTCGCGCTCGCGCCGGTGGCCGGCCTCACGGTGGTCCTCATCGGCGCACTGACCGCCTTGTTCGCGGCGTCGATCGGCCTGAAGCAGTGGGACATCAAGAAGGTGCTTGCGTACTCGACCGTGTCGCAGCTGGGCTACATGTTCATCGGGGTGGGCTCCGGCGCCTACGTCGCTGGCGTGTTTCACCTGATGACGCATGCCTTCTTCAAGGCGCTGCTGTTCCTGGGGGCGGGGTCGGTGATCTTCGCCATGCACCGGGCGTATCATCACACGGGCAACCACGACGACGCGCAGGACATGCGCAACATGGGCGGGCTCCGGAAGTTCATGCCCACCACGTGGCTGTTGATGTGGGCCGCCACGCTGGCCATCGCCGGTATCCCGCCGTTCTCCGGCTTCTTCTCCAAGGACGAGATTCTTGGCTCCGTGTTCCTGCGGGCGCAGGGCCAATCGACGCTGGCCGAGGCGCACTGGGCGGGGATTCCCGGCAGTGTGGTGTTGTACGCGGCGTATGCGATGGGACTGGCGGCGGCCTTCATGACGGCCGTCTACATGACGCGAATGATGCTCTACACCTTCCACGGACCAAATCGCAGCGGAGATCGCGAGCGCGAGCATCTCGCTGAGGCGCCATGGATCATGACGGGGCCGCTCGTCGTGCTGGCGGCGCTCAGCGTCGCTGGCGGCTGGCTCAACCTGCCCGCACTCATCCCGCTCGGTCCGCTCGCCCAGCTCGAGCATTGGCTCGAACCGGTGGTCGGCCGCGGCGCGCTCATCGTCACGAAGGGAACACCGATCGAGGCGACGCACAGCCTGGAGTACGCACTCATCGGCGCTGCGGTCGTCATCGCGGTGGCCGGCGTGGCACTCGCGTTCGCAAAGCTGAAGCCCGCGATGCTGGTGCCCAAGGCGCAATCGCCCGCGGAGCACGGATTCGAGCGTGTGCTGGCGAACAAGTACTACGTGGATGAAGCCTACGATGCCGCGATCGTGCAACCGGTGGTGGCCACCTCGCGCGGGCTCTTGTGGCGGGGGATCGACGTCGGCTTGATCGACGGCATGACGCGACTGTTCGTCCAGAGCAAGGACGACGATGCGTCGCCGGGCACCACGGTTCCCATGGGCGGACTGGTCACGCGCGCCGTGGGCTGGCTGGGGTCACAGGTGCAATCGGGGCAGGTGGGAACGTACGCGTGGGTGCTCGTCGTCGGTGTGCTGTTCGTGCTTGGCGCCTTCACTTTCCGCTAACGAGATGCGCGAGTTCTTGCTTTCGGTCGGGTACGACCGCTGGATCCTGCCCGCGTTGCTCGCGCTGCCGTTGCTCGGTGCGGCGCTCGTGCTGCTCGCCCGCGGCGGCGGCGGGAGCGAGACCGAGGATGAGGTCGCGTCAGGTCGCGCACGCCGCCCGGCGTTGCTGGCGACCATCGTGTTCGCTCTGGAGTTCCTCCTCTCGGTCGGTCTCTGGTGGTCGTTCGATCCGGGAACGGCGGGCTGGCAGCAGCGGTTCGACGTCCAGTGGATTCCGGCCTGGGGCGTCCGGTTCACGCTCGGGCTCGACGGTATCGCGCTGATGATGGTGCTGCTCACCACCTTCATCATGCTGCTCTCGTCGTTCGGCAGCGCGACGTCGATCAGGCGGAAGGCGGCGGCGTACTACGCGCTGCTGCTCGTCCTGACCACGGGGATGCTTGGCGTGTTCATGTCGCTCGATCTCTTCCTCTTCTACGCGATGTGGGAGGTCATGCTGGTGCCGATGTACTTCATCATCGGCATCTGGGGCGGGCAGCGACGCATCTACGCCAGCCTGAAGTTCTTCATCTACACGATGATCGGCTCCCTGCTCATGCTCGTCGCCATCGTGTATCTGGGGCTCGCGGCGCAGGACCCGATGACCGGCATCCCGAACTTCTCGTACGACGCCATCATGTCCACGGCGCGGATCGCGCCGTCGGCAGCGTACTGGCTGTTCGGCGCCTTCTTTCTCGCGTTTGCCGTGAAGGTTCCGATGTTTCCCTTCCATACATGGTTGCCGGATGCACATGTCGAGGCGCCGACGGCGGGCTCGGTGGTGCTGGCGGCCATCATGCTGAAGCTCGGGACGTTCGGTTTCATCCGGCTGGCGGTCCCACTGTTCCCCGGTGCCGCGATGGATCCCACAGTCCGCATGATCATTCTCGTGCTCGCCGTGATCGGCATCGTGTATGGAGCGCTCGTGTCGCTCGTCCAACCCGACTTCAAGAAGCTGGTGGCGTACAGCTCGGTCAGCCATCTGGGATTCGTCATGCTGGGCATCTTCGCGCTCACCGTCCAGAGCGTGCAGGGCGCGCTCATGGTGATGATCAGCCATGGTCTGTCCACTGGCGCACTCTTCTTCCTCATCGGGATGATCTACGAGCGCCGCCACACACGCCTCATCGAGGATTACGGCGGCATCGCACGCGTGGTGCCGATGTTCGCCGCGGTGCTGACGCTCGTCGCCTTGAGCTCCATCGGCGTTCCGGGGACGAACGGCTTCATCGGCGAGTTCCTCGTGCTGCTCGGTTCGTTCCGCACGTTCCCGATCCTCTCGCTCATCGCCGCCACGAGCGTGATCATCGCGGCCGCGTACCTCCTGTGGGCCATCCAGCGTATTCTCTTCAATGCGCTGGACAAGCCCGCGAACGAGCACGTTCCCGACCTCAATCGCCGTGAGCTGCTGCTCATGGCTCCGCTGGTGGCGGGCATCATCTGGCTCGGTGTCTATCCGGCACCGGTCCTTCGTCGCATGCAGCCGGCGGCCGAGCAGTTCGTCCGGATCGTCGAGACGCGGGCCGCGATGTCGATGGCCGGCGCGCCGTCGGCATCCGGCCCCGAGGACCGCTGATGCGCTACTACGATCTCGCCAATCCGGCTCACCTGTCCGCCGCGCTCCTCCCCGACATCACCCTGATGTCCGGCGCGATGATCCTGTTGCTCGTCGCCGTGTGGCGGCGCGAGTCGGCGGCGCATCAGCGTACCATCGGCATCCTCTCGATCGGATTGTCGGTGGTCACCCTGCTGACCGTGATCCTCATGATGTTCAGCCGACCGTCGGCGAGTGACGGTCCCATCGCGGTGGACAACTTCCGATGGATGGTGGATGTCATCATCCTGCTCGGGACGATCGGGGCACTCGCGCTCGGCATCGACGACAACGATCGGTCGGGCACGACCACGGCGGAGACGCACGTCCTCATCCTGCTCGCGTCATCGGGCATGATGCTGATGGCCGCTGCGCGCGACCTCATGATCGTGTTCCTCGGCATCGAGCTGATGTCGGTGGCGGTCTACGCGCTCGCCGGCGTCAACCGGCGAAGCGAGCGCTCCGCCGAGGGCGCGCTGAAGTATTTCCTGCTCGGCGCATTCTCCACGGCCTTTCTGTTGTATGGCATTGCGCTCGTCTATGGCGCGACGGGCACCACCGGCCTGCATGAAATCCGGGTGCGCGTCATCGAGCATGGTCTCTCCAGCAGCCCACTCCTGCTGATCGGCATCGCGCTGCTGCTCGTCGGTTTTGGATTCAAGGTGTCCACGGTGCCCTTCCACATGTGGGCACCCGACGTGTATGACGGCTCGCCGAACCAGGTGACCGCCTACATGGCGGCCACCGTGAAGGCAGCCGCGTTCGCGGCGTTCCTTCGCGTCTGGATCGAGGCCTTCCCCGCGGAGTATGGAATCTGGCATCGCGCCGTGGCCGGACTCGCCATCGCGACGATGGTGATCGGCAACGCGATCGGGTTGCAGCAGCGGAATCTCAAGCGGTTGCTCGCGTACTCGTCGATCGCCCACGCGGGATTCATCCTCGTCGCCATCGCAACGGGAACGCTGCAGGGCGCTTCGGCCATGATCTTCTACCTGCTGGCGTACACACTCGCGACGTTCGGGGCTTTCGCGATCATCATCGTGATGTCCCGTGGCGATGCGCCGGTGACGACGGAAGACATCACCGGGCTCTGGACTGTTCGGCCGTGGCTCGCCGTGGGGATGTCGGTGTTCATGCTGGCGCTGATGGGATTCCCGATCGCTGGCGGTGTGGGATTCTTCGCGAAGTGGTACATCCTCAAGGCGGCACTCCAGGCCCCGAGTCCACAGATCACGCTGTCCGTGGTGCTCGTGCTCACCACCGTGATCTCTGCCGGGTACTACCTGTACGTGATCATGGTGATGTTCATGCGGCCGCGGCACATCGACGCGGTCGCCGTTGGTCGCACGCCGGGTTGGACCCGATTCGTCATGGTCGCCTGTGCCGCTGCGATTCTCATACTCGGCATCCTGCCCGACTACGCGGTGCGCTATGCCGCCGTCGGGCAGCCCCGCGTCTCGGCGCCCAGCGACGTCGGCACCGCGCGATCGGTCCCGAGCTCCGTCACGCTCACCCGATAGCCTGCGCGGCGCTGCGGCGGCAGCGTCGCGGCGTGCGTCAACGACATCTGATGACCATCGACTCCGGGATCTTTCGGCAGAATGACGTTCGGGGCATAGTCGGTCAGGACCTCACCGACGAGGTGGCGCATGCCCTCGGCACCGCTTACGCGTCGCTGATGCGGGAGCGCAACGTCTCCGGAGCGGTCGCGGTGGGACGTGACAACCGGCCCAGCGGTGAGACGCTGCGCGATGCACTCGTTGCCGGGCTCTCGACCGCCGGCGTCGACGTCGTCGACGTGGGTGTGGTGCCGACCCCGCTGCTCTACTGGAGTCTGCATCACCTGGACGTGATCGGCGGCATCCAGATCACCGGATCGCACAACCCCGCGGAGTACAACGGGTTCAAGTTGTCGTTCGGCACCGAGTCGCTGCACGGTCACGACATCCAGCACCTCCTCGGCATCATCCGACGAGGCCAGGCGCCGCAGGCGAACCGTCGGGGCTCGGTGCGGCACGAGAACGTGATCGATCGCTATGTGGCCGACGTCGTGGGGCGGATCGGTCGTTTCTCTCGGCCGATGAAGGTTGTCTACGACTGCGGCAACGGTGCGGGCGCGCTGGTGGCGCCACAACTCATGGCGGCGCTCGGCCTCGACGCCGTCGGCCTGTTCACGGAGAGTGACGGCACGTTTCCGAACCATCATCCCGACCCGACCGTACCGGAAAATCTGGAGGATCTGATCGCGGCGGTGCATCGCGAGCACGCGGAGATCGGCCTCGCGTTCGACGGGGACGCGGATCGCATCGGCATGGTCGACGGTGCGGGGCGGATCGTCTGGGGCGATCATATCCTCATTCTGTACGCGCGCGACGTCCTCGAGCGTACGGGGCAGGGACAGCCCGTCATCTTCGACGTGAAATGCAGTCAGGCCTTGCCCGCCGAGATCCTGCGGGCCGGTGGAGTGCCCGTGATGTGGAAGACGGGCCACTCCCTCATCAAGGAGAAGATGAAGGAGACGAACGCGCCGCTCGCGGGCGAGATGTCGGGCCACATGTTCTTCGGGGAGGGGTTTTATGGCCACGATGATGCGCTGTACGGCGCTGCACGACTGCTGCGCATCATCGCCGACTCCGGTCACACGGTGCGCGAGCTGCTCGCCGACGTGCCTGAATTCGTGAGCACGCCGGAGATCCGCGTCGACTGCGACGACTCGCTCAAGTTCGATCTCGTACAGCGGGCCGTGGAGTACTTCCGGGCCCGATACGACGTGATCGATGTCGATGGGGTGCGTGTGCTGTTCGGCGACGGATGGGGCCTGATTCGCGCCTCGAATACGCAGCCCATCATCGTCACACGGTTCGAAGCGCGTACACCGGAGCGCCTCTCGGACATCCGCGCCGAAATGGAGGGGTGGTTGCGCGAGCAAGGCGCCGCGGTGTGACGTGACACGCCGTCGACTCCTGTTCGCGGCGTTGGCCGCGACGGCACTCTTGCTGATGACGGGTCGCTGGGTGGCGGCGCTGTACACCGACTACCTGTGGTACGACTCGCTCGCCGCCGCAGAGGTGTGGCGCACGCGCGTGATCACCACGCTGGCACTGAGCGCAGGGTCGTTCGCGATCGCGGCGCTCTTCGCGTTCGTGAATCTCTACGCCGTGCGCCAGTCCGTCGTGTCGCTCGTGTTGCCCCGGCGCATCGCCAACATCGAGATCGGGGAGGAAGTGCCCGGTCGCTACCTGTTGCTCGCCGCGGCGATCCTCGCGGTCATGGTAGGAGCGGCCCTGATGCTTCCGGGTGACGTCTGGAGCGAGGCGTTGCTCGCGCGGATGGGGCGTCCATTCGTCGAAGCCGATCCCTACTTCGGCGCCGACCTCGGTTTCTTCGTCTACCGGTTGCCGTTCGAGACGACGGTGTATTTCTGGACCATCCTCGTGTTCGGCGTCATCACGGCACTCGTCGTGTTGCTCTATGCGCTCACGCCGAGTCTGCGATGGGATCGCGGCCACCTGTACGTCTCTGCCTACGTGCGACGCCATGTCGTGATGCTTGGCGGGGTGCTGCTCATGCTCTTGTCGTGGAGCTACCGGCTCGCGATGTACAGGCTCGTGGCGGCGGGCGGTGGCGCCAGCGGCATGTTCACGTCGATCGACCATCGCGTGCTCGTGCCAGCCATGCTCCTGCTCGCGGTGGTGACCCTGTGCGCCGCGCTCGTCGTGCTGTGGGCAGGGTGGTCGGGCCAGATGCGACTCGCCTTTCTTGCGGTGAGCGTCGTGCTCATCCTCAGCGTGGTGGCGCGCTCCGTCGCCCCGCTCATGGCGCGCCGTTCGATCGGTCCGGCCGATGCGATGGCGCAGGAACGCCCGTACATCGCGACTCGGCTCAGCTACACGCGACGTGCCTACGCGGTGGACAGGATGCGACCCGACTCCATCGGCGCCGGTTTCCCCTCGATCGCCACTGCGGCACGCCGCGCGTCGCTGTGGGATGGCCCGACGCTCGCGCTCGCCGCGGAGCGGGTCCGACGCGTGCGCGTCGTGGGCGATGGTGCGGCGTGGCAGGAGCGCGATGGCGTGCTCACGGCGTTGCTCGTGGAGCACAGCAGCGACGGCGCGCTCGACTCACGGGATGTCTGGGGCATCACGCGGTACGACCCGACGAACGGTGACGAGCGCGGCATGCCGGTGCGGAGCGGCATGGGTGTCGGATTCGGCGACGAGTCGCTGCTCGACGAGCCAGCCGTGTTCACCGGTGCGCCCGAGTACTCGGTCGTCTCGGACTCGCTCGGGCGCCTTGTCGGCGTCGAGATGGCATCGACGACGTCTCGCATCGCCCACGCCTGGGCGCTTCAGAACTTCCGCCTGCTGTTCGGAGAGATTCCGCTCGATCGTCCCACGATCCTGCAGCGACGGGATGTCCGGACGCGCGTCCAATCGCTCGCGCCGTTCCTGGTGCAGGGTGGCGACGTCGTACCGGTGGTGGCCGGCGATTCCCTCTACTGGGCGATCGAGCTGTACGCGGCGTCCACCGCATACCCGCTGTCCCAACGCTTTACCGTGCTCGGCAGCGAGCGTGGGTATTTCCATCACGCGGCAACGGCGCTCGTGCATGCGCCCAGCGGACGCGTGCGACTCGTCGTCGTGCCGGCCCCGGATCCCGTCGCCGCAAGCTGGGTGCGACAGTTTCCGCGCCTGTTCGTGACCGTGGCCTCGCTGTCTCGCGCGTTGCAGGCTGCGCTCCCGCCGCCCAGCGACGGCGCGCGAACGCAGGCGCTCGCCTTTGCGCTCGCCGGATTTCGCGGTGACAGCCTCGAGGTACGGCACTTTGCGTCCCCCGATGGCGCGGACTCGGCGGCCTCTCGCGAGCCGATGCGCGTCGCGCTCGCCGGCGCGGGTGTCACGACGCTGTGGCCCCTGCTCGACGATCAGGAACGTGTACGAGGCGTCGTCGCGTCCGAGAGCGGTCCGCTCCGCTCCACGACGTGGATTCCGGTCGAGAGCGACGGGCTGCGATGGGGAGGCGTGCTCGATCGGCTCCGGTCGGCGGACACGGCCAGCCACGAGAGCGGCCTGGTGCGCTCGCCAGTGCGCGTACTCCCGGTGGGCGGGCGGGCCGCGTATGTCCAGTCGATTTACCAATGGCGGCCCGGCGGCAGTCCTCGCCTGGCGGGCGTCGCATCCGTCATCGACGATTCAGTGCGCGTGAGCTCGACACTCATCGTCGCAGCGGGAGGCTCGGGATCGGGACCGTTGCTGCCACCCGTGCGGCGCGATTTTCGAACACGGACCGACAGCCTCTATCGCTCCATGCGCGACGCATTGGCGCGCGGTGACTGGAGCACGTTCGGGCGCGCGTTCGACGCGCTCGGCGCCGCACTGCGTCAAGCGGCGCCGTAAGCTTGCCCGGCGCATGGGCCCGGCCTAGCTTGCCTCGGCTGTTCAACGAATGGACCACCAGCGCGGAGAAGGCGTGAATATCCACGAATTTCAGGCGAAGGAGTTGCTGCGTGCCGAGGGCGTGCCGATTCCGCCGGGCGACGTCGCGACGACTGCCGAGCAGGCCGAGGCGATCGCCCGGAAGATCGGCGGCATGGTCGTGGTGAAGGCGCAGGTGCACACGGGCGGACGAGGCAAGGCGGGCGGGGTCAAGCTGGCGAAGGATGCGTCCGAAGCGAGGCAGATTGCCGGGAAGATTCTCGGTATGCAGATCAACGGTCTCACGGTGCATCAGGTACTCGTAACAGCGGCCGCGGATATCGCGTCGGAAGCGTACGTCGGCATCATTCTCGACCGCGCCTCGCGAAAGCCCGTCTTCATGGTGAGTCCGGCCGGCGGCATCGACATCGAGGAAGTCGCCGCGAAGACGCCCGAGAAGATCATGAAGCTGCCGATCGACACGCGCTACGGACTGCAGCCGTATCAGGCCAGCGAGCTGGGGTTCTTCCTCTTTCCCGACGACGTGAAGAAGGTGCGCGCGGCCTCGAAGATCATGATGTCGCTGTACCAGGCGTTCATGAAGCACGATGCGTCGCTCGCCGAGATCAATCCGCTCGTCGTGACGCCCGCGGGCGAGGTGCTCGCGCTCGATGCCAAGATCTCGATCGACGACAATGCGCTGGATCGTCATCCGGAGCTCGTGAAGTTGCGCGACGAGACGGCGGAGGAGCCGAGCGAGGTGGACGCCCGCAACTCCAGCCTCACCTTCATCAAGCTCGACGGAAATGTCGGCTGCGTCGTCAATGGCGCCGGCCTGGCGATGGCCACGATGGATCTCGTGAAGTACTACGGTGGCGAGCCGGCGAACTTCCTCGACATCGGCGGGTCGTCCAATCCGGAGAAGGTCGTGAATGCGCTGCGCATCATCACCGGCGACCCGAGCGTCAAGGTCATCCTGTTCAACATCTTCGGCGGCATCACGCGCACCGATGACGTCGCCAACGGCATCGTGACGGCAACCAAGGCGAATCCACTGCGCATTCCCATCGTCATCCGGCTCACCGGCACGAACGAAGAGATTGCCATGAAGATCCTGAAGGAGAACGGCTTCAGCGCGTCGTCCGACATGGACGAGGCCGTGCAGCAGGCGGTCGCCCTGGCGACGAAGGGAGGCAAGGCGGCGTGAGCATCTTCATCGACAGCAACTCCACCGTCATCGTGCAGGGGATCACCGGCCGCGACGGCTCGTTCCACAGCAAGCAGATGATCGAGTACGGCACGCGGATCGTCGGCGGCGTCACGCCGGGCAAGGGAGGCCAGACGTTCGAGGGATCGGTGCCGGTGTTCAATACCGTGCACGAGGCCGTGAAGGCGACGGGCGCGAACACGTCGGTCATCTACGTGCCGCCGATGTATGCCGCCGATGCGATCATGGAAGCGGCCGATGCGGGAATCGCGTTCATTGTCGCCATCACCGAGGGCGTGCCGGTGAACGACATGACGCGCGTCTATCCTTTCGTGAAGGAGAAGGGCGCCCGCCTCCTTGGCCCCAACTGCCCGGGCTTGATCACGCCGGGTCAGAGCAAGGTCGGCATCATCCCCGGCCGCATCTGCACGCCGGGCAGCATTGGCGTCGTGAGCCGATCGGGCACGCTCACGTACGAAGTGGTGTATCAGCTCACGCGCGCGGGCATGGGGCAGAGCACGTGCGTGGGGATCGGCGGAGACCCCATCAACGGCACGAGCTTCATCGACTGCCTGGCCGCGTTCGAGGCCGATCCGCACACGACAGCCGTGGCGATGATGGGCGAGATTGGCGGGACAGATGAACAGGAGGCGGCGGAGTTCGTGCGCACCAGGATGACGAAGCCCGTCGTCGGGTTCATCGCGGGACAGACTGCGCCACCGGGGCGTCGGATGGGTCACGCCGGCGCGATCATTTCCGGATCCGCGGGTACGGCAGCGGAAAAGCTCGAGTCGTTCGAGAAGGCGGGAATGGGCATCGCGCGCCGACCGATCGAGTTCGTCGAGCAACTCCGCGCGCGGATGTGAGGTCGAGGACCCGCATCGGGAGTCGGCGGTGAGACTGCGCGATGTGCTCGCTCCCACGCGCCTCGTGGTTCCGCTCGCGGCGCGCACGCTCCAGGAGGCGGAAGCACTCCTGCTCGAGCCACTCGCCGCCGCGCACGGCGTCCTCGACGTCGCCAAGCTGCGGCGGCGGGTGGGCGAGCGGCGCGCGGAAGATGCAGTGGCCATGGGTGATCGGGCCTTTCTTCTGCACTACCGCACGGATGCGGTCGGCCAGCTCGTCGTCGCCCTGGGCGTCGCGCCCGACCGCATCTGTCGCGAGGCGACCGGCGAACAGGAGCAGTGCGCGCGCATCGTCATCATGATCGCCGCGCCACCGCGGCATGCCGCACGCTACCTGCAGGTGGTGGGTGGCTTCGCGCGTCTGCTGCGCAAGCCGGACGTGCTCGATGCGGTGCTCGCCGCGCGCGATCCGGATGCGCTCGCGGCACTGGATCACTTCTCGGAGTACCGCCTGCCGGAGCAACTCGCGGTGCGCGACGTGATGAGCGACCATCCGTTGACCGTGACGGCGGACGTCCCGCTCAAGGACGTCGCCCGGCTGCTCGTGCGGACCGGGCTTGGGGCGCTGCCCGTGGTGGATGAGGACCAGCGCGTGATCGGCATGGTGAGCGAACGCGAGGTCATCCGGTTTCTCCTCCACGTGCAGGCATTCACGGGCCCGGATGCGCGCGTCGCGTCGCCACTCGCGCTCGGGATACGGACGGTGCGCGACGTCATGAGTCGCCAGGTCCTGTGCGTCGCGCCAGAGCAGCCGATCGCCGAAGTCGCATCGCTCATGAGCAACAAGGATGTGGACCGCGTCCCCGTCGTACGGGAGGGTCGTCTCGTCGGCTTTCTCACCCGCGGCGACATCGTTCGTAAATTGATCGGCACGTAGGCATTCCGAGAGCAGACACAGGGCCGACCTCCTGTCGCCCTTCGACTCCAGGTCATTCACGAGGACGGTATTCATGGCAGGCAACTACACGCTCACGATCATCAAGCCGGACGCCTTCGGCGCGGCGAACGCCGGAAACATCGTCGCCCTGCTGGAGACGAAGGGGTTTCGTGTCCGAGCCGCTCGCGTCATGCAGCTCACGACGCAGCAGGCCGGCGAGTTCTACGCCGTCCACCGCGAGCGACCTTTTTACGGTGAGCTCGTGGAGTTCATGACGTCCGGGCCCTGCATGCCGATGGTCCTGGACAAGCCGAATGCCGTGATCGCGCTACGCGACGCGATCGGTGCCACCGACCCGGCCGAAGCGGCGGCGGGCACCGTGCGAAAGCTCTATGCCGAATCGAAGGGACGGAACGCGATTCACGCGTCGGATTCGGATGAGAATGCCGCGAGAGAGTCGCGCTTCTTCTTCGCCGAGACGGAACTCGTCTATTGACAGCGCGATTCAAGCGCCCGCTTGATAAGTCCAATGGCCCCAAGTAGTTTTGTAGGCTATGCTGTCCTTTGACATTCGCTCCCTCACCGAGCGCGCCGTGGCGGTGGACGACACTTTGTCGCCTGACGACCCGGTCTGGCTCGACGGGGATCCGGTGCCGTCGGAGCCTTTACGAGTGAGGGGTCGGTTGTCGGCGGCGGGCCCGGGCCGTTTCTATTGGCACGGTACCATTGAAGGAGACGTGAATCTGCCGTGCCGTCGCTGTCTTGGCGATGCGTCGGGTCATGTCGCCGAAGACGCGCATCTGATCTTTGCGGAAGCGGATTCGGAAGGCGTCGAGGATGATCCGGACGTGTTCGTACTGGATGATCGCTCGCCGGCGTTGGACCTGCGACCCGCGGTGCGGGAGCAGTGGTTGTTGAATGTCCCAGGCTTCGCGTTGTGCCGGGACGACTGCCAGGGGCTATGCCCGACGTGCGGGGCCGAACTGAACATCGGTCCCTGCGAGTGCGCTTCGTCCGCCGCGGATCCCCGCTGGGCGACACTGCACAAGCTGCGCGGCGGACACGGCTGAGTCGTCCCGGTTCTTATCCTTTTCCGACCAGACCATGGCCGTCCCGAAGCGCAGAACATCCAAGCGGAAGAAGCGCGCCCGCAACACGCACAAGACCGCGCCAGCAATCGCGATCCAGAAATGTCCCCGTTGCCAGGCGATGAAGCGCCCTCATCACGTGTGCGCTGAATGCGGGTATTACGCGGGTGAGCAGCGAGTCGCAGCCAAGGAAGCCTGACCTTGGCGCGGATCGCGTTGGACGCCATGGGGGGCGATTTTGCTCCCCAGGCGACCGTAGCCGGCGCGCTCCTCGCGCTCGCCGAGCTCGATCCCGCCCACAGCATCCAACTCGTTGGCCGGACCGCCGTCGTTGACGCGCACTTGCGCGCCCTGCTCGACGGCGAGCTCGCCGCGCACGCCGGGCATCGCGACCGCATCAGCATCATCGAGGCGCCCGAGGTCATCGAGATGACCGACAAGCCCAGTGCGGTCGTCCGAGGGAAGCCCAATAGCTCCATGGCCGTCGGACTCCGCCTGCAGCCCGATGGCCTGTCCGACGCCTTCGTGTCGGCCGGCAGCACCGGCGCGCAGATGGCGGCGTCCATGGTGATCCTTCGCCTGCACGCCGGACTCAAGCGCCCCGCCATTGCGACCTTCTTTCCATCCTCGCGCCGAACCGTCGTCGTCCTGGATTCCGGAGCGAACGTTGACTGCTCGCCCGAGGAGCTGGTCCAGTTCGCACGCCTCGGCGCCACCTATGCCGAGTGCGTGATGCGGCGCTCGAATCCCGCCGTCGGGCTGCTCAGCATCGGGGAGGAACCGGAAAAGGGGAATGCGGCCAGCAAGGAGGCGCATCAATTGCTCCTGCAGTCCGGGCTCAACTTCATCGGCAACGTCGAAGGCCGCGACCTTCCCGCCGGGGGAACCGAGCAGCATGCGGTCGACGTCGTCGTCTGCGACGGGTTCGTGGGCAACGTGCTGCTCAAGTTCTACGAGGGCATCGCGCCGCTCATGGTCGACACGCTCCAGAAAGCGGGCTTCAACCCCGATGACATCCGGACGGGCCTCAAGCATCTGGACTACTCGGAACATGGCGGCGCGCCACTGCTGGGAGTGAAGGGGGTGAGCATCATCGCCCATGGCAAGTCCTCGCCGCGCGCCATCAAGAACGCCGTCAAGGCGGCCGTGCAGGCGGTGACGAGCGGCATGAACGAGCAGATCGGACAGCGGTTGAGCGTGGCCGCGGAGAACGCTGCGTGATCCGGCCCGTCGCCTCCATCGCTGGAACGGGACGCGGGATTCCGGCGAAGGTGATGTCGAATCACGACTTCGCCGCGCTTGGACTCGACACCGATCATGACTGGATCGTCGAGCGGACGGGTATCGTCGAACGCCACATCGGGGCAGCGGACGAGACCACGATGTCCATGGCCGCAACGGCATCACGCGTGGCAATGAAGCGAGCGGGAGTCTCCGCCGGCGAGATCGACGCCATCATCCTGAGCACCGCCACACCAGACCGGCTGCTCCCATCCACAGCCGTCGATCTCCAGGCGGAACTGGGCGCGACCCGAGCCGCCGCCTTCGACATCTCGGCCGCCTGTTCGGGATGGGTGTACGGCATGACGATCGCCGAGGGGCTCATCTCATCCGGGGTGGTGGAGACCGCGCTCGTGGTGGGCGCCGAGAAGATGAGCGCGATCGTCGACTGGCAGGATCGCGCGACCTGCGTGCTGTTCGGCGACGGCGCGGGCGCCGCGGTGCTCAAGCGTACCACGTCTCCCGACCGGGGGATCCTGAGTGCCTACATGCGCAGTGATGGCTCGCTGGCCGAACTGCTGTGGCGTCCCAGCGGAGGCGCGAAGGTTCCGTACGCGCAGGCCGTTCTCGACGACCGATCCACCTACGTCAAGATGGCCGGCCGCGAGGTGTTCAAGCACGCGGTGCGCTCCATGGCGGACGCGTGCGATCGCGCACTCGATCTCGCGCGGCTGACCGGCAAGGACATCGACATCCTGATTCCGCATCAGGCGAACGTGCGGATCATCGAAGCGACGGCGAAGCACGCGAACATCTCGATGGACAAGGTCTACGTGAACGTCGATCGGTACGGGAACACCTCGTCCGCATCGATCCCCATTGCCCTGGACGAGGCGATCGAGCGCGGCCGAGTCGCGAGCGGGACGACGGCGTTGCTGGTCGCCTTCGGCGCGGGATTCACGTGGGGCTCCATGGTCGTTCGCTTCTAGTCACGATGCCAGAGATCGTCCTGCTGTTCCCCGGACAGGGCTCCCAGTCGCCGGGCATGGGAAAGGAGCTCGCCGAGCGGTTTCCCGCGGCTCGTGACGTCTTCCTCGCGGCCGACGCCGCGGTGGGCGCGCCGCTCTCGGCGCTGTGCTTCGCCGGGCCGGCCGACGAGCTGACGCTCACGCACAACGCGCAGCCGGCGCTGCTCACGCACGGGGCGGCCGTGTGGGCGGTGCTGCGCGACCGGCTCGCGCCCCACGTGGTTGCGGCGGCCGGCCATTCGCTGGGCGAGTTCTCCGCGTATCACGCGGCCGATGCGCTCTCACTCCCCGAAGCCGTGCGGCTGGTGCGCCGCCGGGGGGAGTTGATGCTCGAGGCGGGAAAGCGGAATCCGGGAACCATGGCGGCCATCCTCGGCACGCCTACGCGCCCCATCGAGCGGATCTGCGAGCAAGCCGCCGCCGAGACCGGAGTGGTGGTGCCCGCGAACTTCAATGCGCCGGGGCAGGTCGTGATCAGCGGGGAGATCGCCGCCGTGCAGCGGGCGATGGTGCTGGCCAAGGAGGCCGGTGCCAAGGCCATTGCGTTGACGGTGAGTGGCGCCTTCCACTCTCCACTGATGGCGGATGCCGCCGCGGGTCTGGAATCTGCCCTGGATCTCGCACACTTCGGCGATCCGCGCTTTCCAGTCTACGCGAATGTCAACGCGCAACCGGTGCACAGCGCGGCACTTGCACGCCGTCTCCTCGTGGAGCAGCTCACCGCACCCGTGCAGTGGGCGCGCGAGCTCGAGCACATCGCCATGCTGCATCCCGACGCGCTCTACGTGGAGATGGGTCCGGGTACGGTGCTGAAGGGATTGGCAAAGAAAATTGCGCCGGCGCTCACCGTGATGTCCTGTGGCACCGGCGCCGACGTCGACGCACTTCTCTCGCGCCTCACCGCATGAACATCGATCTGACGGGGCGCACCGCGCTCGTGACAGGCAGCACGCGGGGCATCGGCCGCGCGATCGCCGAATCGCTTGTTGGCGCCGGCGCGCGGGTCGCCGTCGTGGGCCGCGATCAGGGCAAGGCCGCCGAGGTGGCGGCGGGGCTCGGGTCTGCCGCGCAGGGATTCGCGGCCGATGTCGGGGATCCCGCGTCCATCGTCGCCCTGGTGGACGGCGTGGAGCAGTCGTTCGGAAAGATCGACGTGCTCGTCAACAACGCCGGGCTGACGCGCGACAACATTCTGTTTCGCATCAAGGATGACGACTGGGACACGGTGCTCGACGCGAACTTGCGCGGCGCATTCGTCGCCATCCGCGCCGCGTCACGCGGAATGATCAAGCGGCGATGGGGCCGGATCATCAACATCGCGAGCATCGTGGGCATCACCGGCAACAAGGGCCAGGCGAACTATGCCGCCAGCAAGGCCGGGCTCATCGGGCTGACGAAGTCCGTCGCCAAGGAGCTGGGATCGCGCAATGTTCTGGTCAATGCCGTGGCCCCCGGATTCATCGAGACGGACATGACTGCCGCCATGACACCGGAGGCACGCGCGGCCCTGTCCGGCCAGATTCCGCTGGAGCGTCTGGGGACACCGCGCGACATCGCCGGCGTGGTCACATTCCTCGCATCCGACTACGCTTCGTACATCACGGGCCAGACCCTCGTCGTGGATGGCGGCATGGTGATGTGAGGGGACCCACGCCGGTCCGCTGCTGCACTGGCGAGATGACATTTTGCTCGGTTCTTTGCTAACTTTCCCGCGGTCAAAAAACACTACAGGAGTCCGACTCATGGCTGACAACGCCCAGAAGGTCCGTGACATCATCGAAAAGGAGCTTGGCGTCGAGCGCGACAAGATGACCGACGAAGCGAGCTTCATCGAGGATCTCGGCGCCGACAGCCTCGACATCGTCGAGCTGGTGATGGAATTCGAGAAGGAGTTCAACATCGACATCCCGGACGAGGACGCGGAGAAGATGCGTACCGTCGGTGATGCCGTCGCCTACCTGAACACCAAGGTCGGCGCGTAATGCGGAGACGGGTCGTCGTCACTGGTCTCGGTGCCGTAACGCCACTCGGCAACGACGTGGCGACGACCTGGCTCGCGATGCGAGCCGGCGTGTCGGGTGCATCCAACATCTCCAAGTTCGATGCGACCGCCTTTCCGGTGCGATTCGCCTGCGAAGTGAAGGGGTTCGATCCGCTCCAGTCCATGGAGCGGAAGGAAGCGAAGCGCGCTGACCCGTACACGCAGTACGCCGTCGCCGCGGCGGTCGAGGCCATGAACGACGCCGGTCTCGGCAATGGCGGCTTCGACGTCGACCGCACCGGCGTGATCGTGGGTAGCGGCATCGGCGGGCTGAAAAGCTTCGAGGAGCAGCACGATATCTACCAGGCGCGCGGGGTCAGCAAGATCAGCCCGTTCTTCATCCCGATGTTCATCGCCGATATCGCGTCGGGCGTGGTCTCGATGCGCTTCAACGCGCGTGGACCCAATTACGCCACCGTGTCCGCGTGCGCCACGAGCGCACACGCGATCGGCGACGCGATGCGCACCATCCAGTACGGTGACGCCGACGTGATGATCTGTGGTGGAGCGGAGGCCACCGTGACGCCGATGGCGATTGGCGGCTTCGCCAACATGACGGCGCTCTCGCGTCGCAACGACAGCCCCTCGACGGCATCGCGCCCCTTCGACGCGACGCGCGACGGGTTCGTGATGGGCGAGGGTGCTGGCATCATCGTGCTCGAGGAACTGCAGCATGCCCGCGCTCGCGGGGCACGCATCTACGGTGAGGTCGTCGGCTACCGCGCCACCGGAGACGCGTACCATCTCACCGGCCAACTGCCGGAGCACGAGGGACTGCAGCGCGCCATGCGAGGCGCCATGCAGGACGGTGGGCTCACGCCGGCCGACATCGACTACGTGAATGCGCACGGCACGTCGACGCCGCTCAACGACTCCAACGAGGCGAAGGCCATCTCGCTCGTCCTCGGCGCCTCGGCGGCCACCGTCAGTGTGTCGTCGACCAAGTCGATGACGGGTCACATGCTGGGTGCGGCGGGCTCGGTGGAGTTCATCGCCTGTACGCTCGCGATCCGCGATCAGCTCGTGCCGCCGACCATCAACCTCGCGTCGTCGGACCCCGAGTGCTGCGGACTGGACTTCACGCCGAATGCCGCGCGCGAGCGGGAAGTGAATGCGGCGTTGAGCAACAGTGCGGGGTTCGGCGGCCACAACGTCTCGCTCGCCGTCAAGCGCTATCAGGACTGACGGCATGCGTCCGGGTCGTACGCGCGTGCGTGACGTACGATGACCGAGCCGCTGCCCCTTCGCACCGGCATCGGGTACGACTCGCACCGCTTCGCGCCCGGCGGCCCGCTGGTACTCGGCGGCGTGCGCATCCCGAGTGACGTGCACCTGCACGGGCACTCCGATGGCGATGCCATCGCGCACGCCGTCACCGACGCCGTGCTTGGCGCCGCCGCGCTGGGGGATATCGGCGCGATGTTCTCCGATCGCGATGCGGCGAATGCAGGGCGGGATTCCATCGAGATGCTCGCCCTCGCCGTGGCACGAGTGCGGGAAGCGGGGTGGCGCATCGGACAGCTCGACGTTGTCGTCATCGCCGAGAGCCCGAAGATCGCGCCGCATCGCGAGGCGATGCGGGCGCGCATCGCGTCGGCGACCAGCGTTGCGCCGGAAGACGTGAGCATCAAGGGGAAGACGAACGAGGGCATGGGGTTCGTGGGGCGCGGTGAGGGCGTCGCGTGCCTCGCCACGGCCACCATCGTACGGGCCTGACGTGCTGCAGTCGCTCCTCGACTGGCTCGGCGGACTTCCCCCGGTGGTCCTCAATCTCGTGCTGGCCGTGCTCGCGGCGGTGGAGAACGTGTTCCCGCCGCTGCCGACGGACACGGTGGTCGCGTTCGGCACCTGGCTCGCCGTGCGCGGCAAGGGAAGCGCCCTCGCTGCCTTTCTCTGCACCTGGGTCGGTAACGTCGCCGGTGCGGCGGCGATGTACGCCGTGGGACGACGTCACGGGACGGAGTGGATGCGCCGCAAGTTTCCGCGGCTTGCCGACGAGCAGGGCGAGGCGAGGCTGCAACATTTCTATTCGCGATATGGCATCGCTGCCCTCGTGGTGAGTCGCTTCATTCCCGGTGCGCGAGCGCTCGTGCCGCCCTTCGCCGGCGCGCTGCGCGTTCCGGCGGTGCCGGCCATCGCCGCCATGGCCGTCGCGTCGGGTGTCTGGTATGGACTGATCAGCTTCCTCGCCTGGAAGGCGGGGTCGGACTGGGAGGCCGTCAAGGGCATGATCGCCCGCTCCGGGCGGATCGTCACCATCGGCGCCTGTGTGATCGCACTCGCGGCTGGGATGTTCTGGTACCTGCGCCAGCGGCGCGCTCGCGGCTCGTCGTGAGTGACGCGGACCGTCGATCGCGCGGGTTTCTCCTCGATCGCTTCACGGACTATGTCGCGCTCGAGCAGGGCCTCTCCCCGCGCACGCAGGAGGCCTACGCACGCGACCTCCACCGTTTTGCCGAGTACGTCGATGCACGCGGAATCGCCACGCCGGGCGATATCACGGCGCGGGTGCTCCGGGAGTACGTCTACCACCTCAAGGACCTTGGCCTCGCGCCGGCGTCGATTCGGCGAAACGTGTCGGCCGTGCGCACCTATTTCCGCTTCCTCACCGGTGACGGGATCGTGGTGCGCGATCCGAGCGAGCGACTCGAAACGCCCAAGCGGTGGCGCACGCTACCGGACGTGCTCACGGTGGCGGAGGTCCAGCAGATCCTGTCGTCGCCGACGCTCGACGACGCGATGGTGTTCCGCGATCGCGCGTTGCTCGAGCTCGCGTACGGCGCGGGACTTCGAGTGTCCGAGTGGATCACGGTGGGTGTGCGCGATCTGCTGCTCGAGGACGGGCTGGTGCGGGTGTTCGGCAAGGGAAGCAAGGAGCGCCTCGTGCCGATCGGACGCTCCGCGATCGGAGCGGCGGCCATCTACCTTCGCGAGCTTCGACCGAAGCTTGAGCGCGGCGAGGGCAAGGGGGTGCTGTTCCTCAATGCGCGCGGCAAGCCCCTCACGCGCATGGGTGCGTGGAAAATCCTGCGGGGGCATGTGGAGCGCGCTGGACTGACGAAACGGGTGTCGCCGCACACGCTGCGGCACTCGTTCGCGACGCACCTGCTCGAGGGGGGAGCCGACCTCCGAGCGGTGCAGGAGATGCTCGGTCATGTCGACATCGCCACGACCCAGATCTACACGCACGTCGACCGGGAGTACCTGCGCACGGTGCATCGCAGTTATCATCCGAGAGGGTAGGGGCCCTCGAGTACTTGGTACTTTGTACGCAGTACCGAGTACTTGGTACCGAGGCGCCGGGCGCTCGATGGGCGAAGGACGATTCGAGACGCCAGTACTTGGTACTCGGTACCAGGTACCGAGTACCAGGTACCAGGGTCGGTACCACGCACCACGTACCACGTACCATGATCCGTTAGCTCCATCGCGCCTCATCACGACTCCGCCATGCTCCTCGTCATCGACAACTACGACTCGTTCACGTACAATCTCGTCCAGTATCTGGGCGAGCTCGGCGCTGAAGTCGTCGTGCTGAGAAACGATGCCGTCACCGTGGAGGAGGTCGGGGCCATGGCGCCAAGCGGAATCGTGCTTTCACCCGGTCCGTGCGCACCCGCGCAGGCGGGCGTCACGGTGGACGTGATTCGCGCGTGGGGACAACGCATTCCGACATTGGGCGTCTGCCTCGGGCATCAGGCCATCGGGGAGGCCTATGGCGGACGGGTCGTGCGCGCGACGCGGGCGGTGCACGGCAAGACATCGCAGATCGATCACGACGGGACCGGGCTGTTTGCCGGCCTCCCCACTCCGCTCGTGGTGGGACGATATCATTCGCTGATCGTCGAGCTCGCATCCCTGCCGGCCTCGCTTGAAGTGGTCGCAACCGCGAGCGATGACCCGCGTGAGATTCATGCGCTGCGTCACGTCACCTTTCCCGTGTGGGGCGTGCAATTCCATCCCGAATCCGTGCTGACTCCCACTGGCAAGCAGATGCTGAAGAACTTTCTCGGCCGGCTCGCGGCATGACGCGGGCACTGGTGCTGTGGTCGCTGCTTCTTCCGGCCGCGGGTGGCGCTCAGGCGGTCGTGCTGCGTGACGCCGGTGCGGGGCAGGGCGCGGGAATCGTGCGCGCCGTACTCGCCGGTCCGCACGTCGTGCGAGCGGGGAGCGGCAAGCTCGAGCTGCCACGGGACAGCACGGTCACGACGAGTCTCCTCGTGCTCGGACGGCCGACATACCTCGCCAGTCGCGTGCAGGGCGATGTGGTCGTCGTGGGCGCCGACCTGTTCCTGCGCCCGGGCGCCGATATCAGCGGACGCGCCGTCGCGATCGGAGGCACGGTCGCGGAGACGACACTCGGTCGAGTGGCCGGCGGAGTGGAGAGCCTGCGCGACGAGACCTACGCCCTGGAGTCCGTGAGCGGAGGGTACGCGCTCGATTACCGCAGCCTCCGCGTCGAGGAGAGTGATCCGCTCTTTCAGCTCGCGGGGTTCAAGGGGCTGAAGATCCCGAAATACGACCGGGTGAACGGCCTGTCGCTCCCGGTCGGCGTGATGTTGCAGTTTGGGGAGCACGCGCTCGAGCTGGAGCCGTATGTCAGCTATCGCAGTCGCCTGGGTGTCGTGGATGGCGCGGTCGAAGTGCGCACGCTGGAATCCGCACCGTTTCGGGTAGTGGCTCGCGTGGCGCGGGACACGCGGACGAACGACGCGTGGATCAAGGGGGACCTGATCAATTCGGGGACGTCGCTGCTCGTCGGGAGCGACGCGCGCAATTATTTTCGCGCGGACCTCGGCGAGGGTCGCGTGATCCGAACCATCGAGCGGCCCGCCTATTCGTTCGCGCCCTACCTCGGGGGCCGGTACGAGAAAACCCGGCCGATCACGGCGGTCGGCAACGTCTGGAGCCTGTTCGGTCGACGCGACTCCCTGAAGATGGCGCGGCCCAATCCGCTGGTGGAACGGGGCAACATCGGGTCTGCACTGGCCGGCGCCGAGTTCCGCACCGCGGGCGTCGTGAAGTCCGCGGTGAATCTGGATGTGGAACAGGGCTTTCCCTCCGGCGCGTCGACCTTTTCGCAGGTCACCGTCGATGGTTCGGTCGAGGTGCCGACCTTTCGCACGCACATCCTGAAGATCCACGCGCACGCCGTGGGCACGAGCCGCGCAACCGCGCCGCGCGCGCGGTACGCATACCTGGGTGGGAGCGGAACACTCAGGACGCTCGATCTGCTCGAACAGGGCGGGACGTCGCTGTTGTACGTAGAGAGTCGCTACCTGGTGCCGATCGAACGCATCACGCTCCCGTTCGTCGGGTCGCCGATGCTCATCATTCGAGACGCTTTTGGCGCCGCGGGTGTCGGGTCGTTGCCGCCGTTTCAGCACGAGATTGGCGCGGGTATCACGCTGGGTCCGGTGACCGTGGACTACACGCGCGCCGTGGCCGGCAAGAAGGGGGACGAGTTCGGCGTCGGCGTGTCGCGGCCGACGTTCTAGTCGTCGCTGGATTTGCGCAAAGCGCGCCAGTGCCGTAACTTAGCTGGCGTGAAAGTTGCGTCCGGCGCTCGATTCGCGAGCGCATCCCCGATCCGCCGTCTCGTGAGTCGCGCGTGAGGACGCTTGCCGTCATTCCCGCGCGTCTGGGTGCGACGCGACTCCCCCGAAAACCGCTCCGCCTCCTCGCCGGCGTCCCGATCATCGTCCGCGTGCTCGAGCGCGTGCGTGCGCTCCGTGTCGCCGACGTCGTCGTCGTCGCGACCGACAGCGACGAGATCGCTGATCGCGTGCATGAGGCCGGCGGTGAGGCAATCGCCACGGCGATGGGTCACCCGTCCGGCACGGATCGCATCGCCGAAGTCGTCCGGTCGGCGCGCCTCGGCGCCTTCGACGCCATCCTGAATGTGCAGGGCGACGAACCATTCGTCTCCGCCGCCGCCGTGCGCGGCGCGCTCGTCCAGGTCACCGAGCTCGGCTTCCCGCTGGGTACCGCCGCCACGCGCGCCGCACGCGAAGTCCTGGCCAATCCCGATGCGGTGAAAGTCGTCACTGCCGACGATGGCGCTGCGATGTACTTTTCGCGCGCGGCTATCCCGTTCCGGCGTGACGTGCGCGACGGAACAGATACGGATGACGACGCGCGCGTGCTCCATCACGTCGGCGTCTATGCCTATACGCCGGACGCGCTCGCTCGCTGGGTCGCACTGCCGCCCCATCCGCTCGAACGGATCGAACGACTGGAGCAACTTCGACCTCTGGCGGCCGGCATGCGCATGGGCGTGGCCGTCGTGGACGGACCGCTGCGCAGCGGGATCGATACGGAGGCGGACCTGGAGCGGGCGAATCGCGAGTGGATGACCTTCACCCCGAACGAGACGTGATGCAGACCAGCACGCGGCAGCACACCACCAAGTTCATCTTCGTCACCGGCGGCGTCGTGTCCTCCCTCGGCAAGGGGATCGCGGCCGCGTCACTGGCGCGGCTGCTGGTCGAACGCGGCCTGCGCGTGACGATGATGAAGTTCGACCCGTATCTGAACGTCGATCCCGGCACGATGTCGCCGTTCCAGCACGGGGAGGTGTTCGTCACCGACGATGGCGCCGAGACCGATCTCGATCTCGGGCACTACGAGCGCTTCATCGATCGCTCGTTGTCGCAGGCCAACAACGTGACCACCGGCCGGATCTACCTGAACGTCATCACGAAGGAGCGGCGCGGCGAGTATCTCGGCTCCACCGTCCAGGTCATTCCGCACATCACGGACGAGATCAAGGGTGCGATCCGGCGCATCGCGCCCGAGAACGACGTGGTCGTGGTGGAGATCGGAGGCACGGTGGGCGACATCGAATCGCAGCCCTTCCTGGAAGCGATCCGGCAGTTCCGCCATGATGTCGGCCGCGACAACGCTATTTTCGTGCACCTCACGCTCATTCCCTACATCGCCGCCGCGGGGGAGCTGAAGACCAAGCCGACGCAGCATTCCGTGCGCGAGCTCATGGA
>JANLTI010000150.1:0-48478 GCA_031362845.1 Gemmatimonadaceae bacterium
CTACATGATCACCATCGAGGAGCTCGCCAAGGTGGACGCGTCCACCGGACTCACCGTGTCCGCGCACACGACACTTGGCACGTCGCCCATCGTGCACTTCGGCAACGAAGAACAGAAACAACGCTATGTGCCGCTCCTCGCCAGCGGTCGCGTCCTGGGTGGATTCGGACTCACCGAGCCGGACGCGGGCTCGGATGCAGGCGGCACGCGAACCACGGCAGTCCGGCGCAACGGTCACTACGTCCTCAACGGAAGCAAGCGCTTCATCACGCACGGCAGCGTCGGCGAGATCTTCATCGTCACGGCTGTCACCGACCCTTCCAGGGGCACCAAGGGGATCAGCTCCTTCATCCTCACGAAGGAAACGTCCGACCTCGCGAAAGTCCGCGATCTCGGCATTGGTCACGATGCGTCGCTGCCCGCCATGACCGGCTTCCGCGCCGGAAAAAAAGAGGACAAGCTGGGCTGGCGCGCCTCCGACACCGCCGAGCTGATCATGGAAGACGTGGAGGTACCTGCCGAGAACCTCCTCGGCGCCGAGGGTCACGGCTTCGTCAACTTCATGCGCACGCTGGACGCGGGTCGCATCGGGATCGCCGCGCTGTCGCTCGGCATCGCGGAAGGCGCGTACGAGGAGGCGGTGCGTTATGCCAGCGTGCGCAAGCAGTTCGGCAAGGCGATTGCCGAATTTCAGGGCATCTCCTTCCAGCTCGCCGATATGGCCACCGAGATCGAAGCGGGACGTCATCTCATGTTCCATGCGGCATGGCTCGCGCAGCAGGGCAAGCCGTTCAGCAAGGAGGCGGCAATCGCCAAGCTGTTCTGCTCGGAGCTCGCGATGCGGGCGACGACCAAGGCGGTCCAGGTGTTCGGCGGCTACGGATACACCAAGGATTATCCGGTGGAGCGCATGATGCGCGACGCCAAGATCTGCGAGATCGGCGAGGGCACATCCGAGATCCAGCGCATGGTGATCTCCCGGCACATCCTCAAGGAGCTCGCCGGCTGAGCGCCTCCACACGCCTCGGCGCGTTGCGCTCCCCGCCGGCGCCGGTTAGCTATTCAGGAGTGATAGCTCACTCTGCTCTTTCGCATCCGGCACCGCGCGGCGATTCGCGCGTCGGCCGGGTCGTATCGCGTGTCAGCATGACCGAGGCAGTCGTCGGTCGTGTCAGCGCGCTCGTCGTATTCGTCGCGCATTCCCGATTGCGGTCGGGAGATCGCACGTCCCGTCGGTCTTTGGCGGCCATCTTCGACCATGTCGGTGCGTCCGCTGGACGCCTCGCCGCCAGGTCGGACCGCATGGTACGCCCGTCTGGGAAGTGGTCGATCACGCGACGCGATGCGACGCCGTCCCCTGATCCGGACCGTCGGCGTGCCGAAGCGCACGCACCGTGGCGCGTCCGGGCCGTCCAACCTCTGCCCTACCGCGCCGTGGCGTCCGAGTCGCCGGCTGCCTGTACGTGCGCGGTCCACGATGAAACGAGAGATCCTGATCAACGCGACCGCGCGCGAGACGCGCGTCGCCATCCTCGAGGACGACGAGCTCGTTGAGCTGCTCGTCGATCGACCGGATGCGCGCCGGATGGTCGGCGACATCTACCTCGGCAAGGTCGATGCAGTGCTGCCCGGCCTCCAGGCCGCCTTCGTCGACATCGGCACCGAGAAGAGCGCGTTTCTCCACTCGTCCGATCTCGTCTACCCCGACACCGGGGACGACGATGACGATGACGATGGCGAGGAGACCTTTCGCGAACCCGGCCGGAACGAACAGGACATTCCGCAGATCCAGGACGTCCTGAAGCGCGGGCAGGAACTGTTGGTGCAGGTGAGCAAGGAACCGATCTCCACCAAGGGCCCGCGCGTCACCGCGCAGGTGTCCATGGCGGGTCGCTTTCTGGTCTATATGCCGTTCGCCTCGCGCGTTGGCGTGAGCCGCAAGATCGGTGACCGGGACGAGCGCAAACGGCTGCGCGCCCTCGTCGAGGGCATGCTCCCCGACGACTCGGGCGGCGTCATCGTCCGCACCGTCGGCGAGGACGTCACGCCGGAGACGATCGAGCGCGAGCTGACGTCGTTGATGAACGGGTGGACGCGCATCAAGAAGAAGACCCACTTCGTGCGTCCTCCGTCGCTCGTGCATCGCGAGACCTCGCTGACGCGCGGATTGATTCGCGACATCTTCAGCGACAAGGTGGAGCGGGTCACCGTCGACTCCAAGCAGGTGTACAACGAGATCGTCGAGTACCTCAAGGGCATCGCGCCCGACCTGCTCGAGCGCATCGTGCTCTACGAAGCGGACATCCCGCTCTTCGACAAGGCGGAGATCGAGCAGGAGATCCGCGATCTCTTCAAGCGTCGCTGCGATCTGCCGTCGGGCGGCTACCTGATCATCGAGCCGACCGAAGCGCTCATCTCCATCGACGTCAACTCCGGGCGCTTCGTGGGCAAGAAGGATCCCGAGAAGACCAGCCTCAAGACGAACGTCGAGGCCGCGCACGAGATCGCGCGGCAGCTCCGGCTGCGCGACGTGGGCGGCATCATCGTCTGTGACTTCATCGACATGGATACGAAGTCCAATCGAGACAAGGTGCTGCAGGAGTTGCGCATGCATCTCGGACGCGATCGGGCGCGCACGAAGGCCTTCGCCGTGTCGGACCTCGGCCTCATCGAGATGACTCGCCAGCGGGTGCGCCAGAGTCATCTGCAGAGCATGACCGAGGCGTGTCCGACCTGTAGCGGCACCGGGCGCGTGTTCACGGCGGAGACGATCCTGCGCCGCATGGAGCGCAGCGTGAAACGCATGGGAGTGGAAGGCAAGCGCGATCCGCTGCTCGTGAAGCTCCATCCCGACATTGCGATGTATGCGATGGAGAACGAGTCGGACGTCATGCGCAAACTCGAAAAGGCCGTGGGCTTTCCGCTGGAAATGCGTGACGACCCCTTGCTGCGTCCTGACGAGTTCAAGCTGGTGGTCAAGAGTGCCGGTCGCGACGTGACGCAGCAGTACGCCGTCGCCTAGAGCAGCGGGTTCACGGCGGGGCGACGTCCCGGGTCAGGGTACGAGCAGGAGACCCACGCGCCCGCCGAAGTCGTCGTCGACGACCGGTGTGTTCGACGGCGGCATCCACGGGCCGCCGTCGAGCCGGACGACCAGGCGACGGTTTCCCGCCGGCATCGGCACAGTCGTCGAGAACACGTCGCCGGCTTCCACGAGCTGCACGGGAAGCCACTCGGTGAAGTCACCCATCACCTCCACCGAACGCGCGCCGGGCGCCCGCACCTGAAGCATGCGGGTCGCACTGTCGCCGCTGACCTGCACGACAGCTCGCGCGCGAGTCGTGCGGGCGGTCGCGCGCGTGGCGGACCGGTCGAAAATGCGCACGCCAACCGTGAGGCTCCGCGCGGCGTCGGCGCCGTGCACGAAATCGGGCAGGTAGCTGGCCACACTCACGAACAGTGCGCGCGTCGGCGCGAGCGAGAACGACGCACCGACGCTCGATCCCCACTCCACGAGATCCTCGGCGCCGGGATCGCGACGCACCGTGGCACTCGCCTCGACGCGCGCCCTCTCGCCATCATACTGCGCCCCGGCCGTCGCCTCGGAGTAGGCCACCGGCACGGTGCCGGCGTAGCCCCGTCGTCCCGGACCGGTGAACAGTTGCGCGGCATTCCATGCGCGTTCGATTGACCCTGACAGGCGAGTCTCGCCGATGCGCCACCACGTGCCGCCGCCGACCCCCGCACCCGCCAACAGATCCGGGCGCCGTGCCGACATGCTGCCGCGTCCGCCCACCCAGGCGCCACCTCTCGCCCCGTACGCGCGGGCGACGCGCGCATTCACGACGGCATTCGTGGATACCGTCGCCGGCGACGCTGATCCGCTCGAGCCTAGGGCGCTGCCCTCGGCCTCCAGCTCGGCACGAGTACTCGATCCCATCGGCCAGAACGTTCGTAACGCCAACTCGGTGAAGCCGCTCGCACCACCGGGGCCCGCGACACCACCCGCACCGACGAGCACCGTATGCGCGCCGCGCTCACGAATTCGCAGCCACCGTCCGGTTGGACCAATGGCCTCCAGCGAATCGACGCGGAATCTCACCGCCGACACCCCCAATTCCACGAGCGACCGATCCTGTGCGCCGAGCGGCCCGCCCTTCGCGATCGCGATGAGCAGGCCGCTGACTGTCATGAGCCGGGCGAAGGACACGCTATGGTCGTCGTCGCGGTGTCCTGGGCGGCCGTGATGTCATCGCGCCGCCGCTTTGCGCGTTCGTCGGGCTCGCCGGCGCGGCGTCACTGCCGGCCGAACTGCCTGACGCCGAGCTTCCGCCGAACTCACTCCACCGGAACTGCGCCGCCTCACTCGCCGGCAGGCCGCTCGCGGCATCTCGCTCAACCGCATTCCCGAACGCGATCACCTGCGTCGGCGTGGCTCGTCGTCGAATCAGGTCGAGGATCATGGACACCGCGCGCGACGACGGAACGCCGCTGGCAACCAGCTGCGCCAGCGCTCCGAGCGGAACACTCGCCCCTCGCGCCGTGGATGCGGCGACCACCGCGCGTACCGCCGTCGCATCGGCCCCCGCGGCGAGTGCGTCGGCGCCCGCGTTGAGTTCTCCGGCGTTGGCCGAGGGACCGAGGGCGGCGCGCGCCGTGTCGAGCCGACTCACGAGCGCCAGCACCGCGAGTCGGATGCGTGCCTCCGGAGCGCGTTTCATTCGCCCTTCACGCACCTTGGCCCGCAACGGCTCGATGGGCAGTCCCCGACCGGACGCCCGTGCGATCTCACGCTCGACGAACGGCTCGATCGTCGTGTCGGCGGGCGAGATGGCGCGACCGGATTGCGTGACCCCCTGCGTCATGCCCTGCGCGTCACTCGTGGGAGTACAGAGCGAGAGCGCGACCAGGCTACAGATCGAGCGGCCGATGCGCGCGACACTCATGGCTGCGGCACCTGAAGGATTGACCCGGGCCGGCCGAAGTCAGCGTCGGGTGCGGCCGGAGCACGTGGATCGCGCACCCAGACGGAGTCATCCATGAGAAACGCGTACACGTGACGTCCTGGTGGAAGGTCCATCGATGCGCTCCAGAGCCCGCTGCCGGAATCGCGCGACATGATGAGCATGCCGGCATTCCACCCCGTGAAGTCCCCGACGACACTCACACGCCGCGCGTCCGGACTGCGAAAGACGAATTGCACCGTTCGTACCCCGGACCGCAACCCGGCGGCGTCGGCCGCGAGGGTCGCCGTCCCCAAGCCGGGTGCCGTCGAGACAATCGAACGCCGCTCCTCGAGCGAGCCTGCTGGCGTCAGCTCGCTCGCCAATTCAGATCGATCGCGCCCGACCAGCACGACCGCGAACAGCAGCGTCGCGGCGAGCGCGCCCGCCACCACCCACGCCGCCGCGGTGCGCGAGCGCCGGCGCATACGCTGGCGGTCGGCGTCGCGCTCGCGCTCCGCCGCGACGGCAACGAGCACGCGCGCCTTCGCCTCGGGATCCACCGCGGGCAGCGTCCGAAGCCGCCTGGCCAAGCGCTCCATCGCTTCGTCCTGTTCGACGTCATCAGTCATTCGTCACCTCGCTCAGTCGAGCACGCAGTGTGTCGCAGGCGCGCTTCACTCGCATCTTCAGTGCGGACAGGCCGGCCCCCGTTGCCGTGCACATGTCCTCGTACGTCATGCCTTCCACGTGCCGCATCAGGAATGCTTCTCGTTGCTCGGACGGCAGTGTGCGCAGCGCTGATCCGATCTCGTCCTGCCATGCGAGGTCCGCATCGCGCGCCGACGTGGAGGCGCGCTCCGGCACGTCGCCATACTCCATGAACGCGGCGTGCCGTCTCGCTCTGGCGCCCGCCGTGCGGCAGCGATTGCCGAGGATCCTGAACAGCCAGGGCTCGAACGCGTCCTGCTCGCGATAGGTCGGCAGCGCCCGGTACACGCGCACGAACGTGTCCTGTACCGCCTCCTCGGCATCCGCGCGACTCTCGAGCATGTGCAGGGCGAAGCGAAGGCACCGGGCGTAATGGACATCGACCAGCGTTGCAAAGGCCCGAACGTCGCCCGCGCGCGCCTCACGCACGAGACGCGTTCGCGACTCGGCAGCGCCCAGCGACGCATCGGTGAGCGCTGCGGCGCCGGCGTCGGTGGGCAGGAGACGAAGTGGCGGAGTCACGTGGCGTGAGGGGGAAACGAGTATGCGTGCGTCGAAAGGCAGAACCGTCTGTGCGCCACGATGGTCACAATCGTCGCGCCCGGCGCCCGGGGCGACGCTCCACCATACTCCGTTGACAGCTAACCCTGCGCCGTTTAACTTCTTAGGCTCTACGTCACACGCTCACGAGCCACTTAAATGTCCTACGCAATCATCCGGACGGGCGGCAAGCAATTCCGCGTCGAGTCGGGCAAGAAATATCGCTTTCCCACCATGGTGGGTGAGGCGGGCGGGTCGGTCGAGTTCAACGACGTCCTGTTCGGCAATGATGGCAAGAATGTCATGACGGGCATCCCCACGCTCAGTGGCGCCAAGGTCACCGGCGAGATCGTCAAGCACGGACTCGGCGACAAGATCATCGTCTTCAAGATGAAGCGCCGGAAGAACTACGCGAAGAAGCAGGGACATCGGCAGGGCTTCACGGAAGTGAAGATCAACGACATCACGCTCGGCTGACGCGAGGAGACCATGGCTCACAAGAAAGGCGTCGGCTCGTCGCGCAACGGCCGCGACAGCAACCCGAAGTATCGCGGCATCAAGAAGTTCGGCGGTGAGAAGGTCGTCGCAGGAAACATCATCCTGCGCCAGTGCGGCACCGTGTGGCACCCTGGCAAGAACGTGGGGCTCGGCACCGATTTCACCATCTACGCACTCGTCGACGGCGTCGTGCAGTTCGAGCACAAGAGCAAGACGCGGCAGAAGGTGAGCGTGTACCCGCCCAACAAGGAAACGGCGACGTCGGCCGCCTGACGTCCCGGGCGCGATGATCGATGGCATGGGCGCCCCCGCGAGTCGGGGGCGCCCTTTGCGTTATGGGACGTCGTTCCTGCACCTTTGTGCACACAACGTCCGTATGGGCGCTGGACCCTCATGGAGGAATGCATGGCGATCTGGGATACGCTGAAGCGAGAGCTGGACAAGGCGGGGCAGGTGGCGCAAGGAGCGCTGGACGAGGGCAAGCTCCGTCTGGAGCTGCATCGCGCGAAGCAGCGGGCCGATGAAGCCGCGGCGTCGCTCGGGTTCGCGGTCTATCGCGCGAAAGCGGGTGGCGCGGAGCTGGAAGCGGAGCGCTATGCGTCGCTCGCGGCGAACATCATGACGGCGGAGGCCGAGATCTCGCGCATGGAGCGCGACATCGAGGCAGCCAAGGCGACGCGAGGCGGCACGACCTGACCTTGTCGCTCTTCTCGGGCGATGGAGAAATGGCACGCCGCTGTCGCGGCGTCGATTGGTCGCGCACGCCACTCGGTCCCACGGACGACTGGCCCGTCTCGCTGCGCGTCGCGGTGCAGATGGTGCTCGAGTCGCCGTTCCCGATCGCCCTGTGGTGCGGCCCGTCGCTGTCCCTGATCTACAACGACGGCTATCGCGCCTTGCTTGGCTCCAAGCATCCGTCCGCACTGGGACGTCCGGGCCACGAGGTCTGGAAGGAAATCTGGCCAAGCATCGAGGGAATGTTTCGACAGGGGGCCGCCGCAACCACGACCTACGCCGAAAACGCGCGATTCGAGATGGATCGTGTGGACGGAGCCCTTGGCGAGGCGTGGTTCACCTATGCCGTCAGTCCCGTTCGTGATGAGTCGGGAGAGCTCATCGCCTTCCTGAATCCCGCGACGGAAACCACGCGCCAAGTGATCGTCGAGCGAGAGTTGGAGCGCGCGCGAGAGGCGGCGGAGCGCGCCGAGCACCGGATCCGTGAAGTCTTCGCCCAGGCGCCGGCGTTTCTCGCCGTGCTGCGAGGTCCGGAGCATCGGTTCGAATTCGCCAACGAGGCGTATCGACGTCTCGTCGGCCGGCGCACCATTATCGATCAACCAGTCGCGGATGCGTTGCCGGAAGTACGAGAGCAGGGTTTCATCGACCTGCTCGACCAGGTGTACTCCACCGGGTCGCCATTCGTCGGGCGCGCCATTCCCGTCATGCTGGAACGCGTGCACGGTGAGCCGCCGGAACAGGTGTTCGTGGATTTCGTGTACCAGCCACTCACTGGGGCCGACGGCAGCATCGAAGGCATCGTCGCTCACGGCTCGGACGTCACCGACGCCGTCACCGCACGGACGGTGATGGAGGAGAATGCATCGCAGTTCCGCTTCCTCGCGGATTCCATTCCCGTCCAGGTGTGGACGGCAACGACCGACGGCCTCCTCGATTACGTCAACCTGCGCGCCGAGGCGTACTTCGGCGCATCAGCGAGCGCCCTGATCGGCTCGGGCTGGCAGTCGTACGTCCATCCCGACGATCTCGCGCTCGCGGGAGCGCGTTGGGCGCACTCGCTCTCCACGGGAGCGCCGTACGAGGTGGAGTTTCGGTTGCGCGGTGCCGGCGGCGAATATCGCTGGCATCTGGCGCGCGGCACGGCCCAGCAATCCACGGACGGAGAGGTACTACGCTGGTTCGGCACGAACACGGACATCGAGGATGCGAAGCGCAACGAAGCGGAGCTGCAGCGCCTCACTCACGAAGCCACGGAGGCGAATCGCGCCAAGAGTGATTTTCTGGCAGCCATGAGCCACGAGTTGCGAACGCCGCTGAATGCGATCGGCGGGTACGCGCAATTGATCGAGATGGGCGTCCGTGGCCCCGTCACCGAGGCGATGGTCGAGGACCTTCGCAAGATCCAGCGCAGCAAGGAGCACCTGAACACGCTCGTTGGGGGCGTGCTCGCCTTCGCCAAGGGAGGCACCGGTCGCATCGAGCTGCAGACGCGGGATGTGCGTGTCGGAAACCTGCTGCGCAGCGTGCTCGACATGATCACGCCGCAGCTTGCCGAGCGAGGACTGCTCCTGGACCCAGTTGAGGTGGACCACGACTTCGTGCTCCGCGTCGATGAGGACAAGGCCCGTCAGGTCCTGCTCAATGTGCTGGCGAACGCGCTGAAGTTCACTCCGTCGGGCGGCCACATCACGGTCACGATCACGAGTGCAGGTGCCGTGGGGCAGATTGCGGTGCGCGATACCGGGATCGGCGTAGCTGCCGAACAGCTCGAGGCCATCTTCGAACCGTTCGTTCAGGCGGGCAGCGCGCTGCAGGCGCGGGACAGTGGCGTCGGCCTCGGACTGGCCATCAGCCGTCAGCTCGCCCGCGCGATGGGCGGAGACCTGACCGTGGTCAGCGAGCTGGGCGCAGGGTCGATCTTCACGCTCGAACTTCCGTTGCGCGCGTGAGTTCGAGTTGACCGAACGCCCGATCGGGTGAACGGCGGGAGGACTCGCCGGTCACCCGATCGGCGCCGTCACGGCTTCCGGTA
Source organism: Gemmatimonadaceae bacterium (assembly GCA_031362845.1). Lineage (GTDB taxonomy): Bacteria > Gemmatimonadota > Gemmatimonadetes > Gemmatimonadales > Gemmatimonadaceae > AG11. The sequence goes on from JANLTI010000150.1 coordinate 9,463, forward strand.
GTTCGGCGGCATCGTCTTGTACCGCTCCTGCAGCAGGTCCTGTCGCGACGGCTGACGGATCTCGCGACCACGCACGAACACGCGTTCCGGCTGCGACGCGAACTCCAGCGGATCGCCACTCCAGATCACGACGTCGGCCATCCGGCCGGGGGCCAGCGACCCCACGCGATCGGCCACGCCGAACGTCTCCGCGGGCGTCAGAGTAATGGAGCGCAATGCGGCGTTCCATTCCATGCCGTATGCCACCGCGTTACCAGCCTCGAACCGCACGTTGCGAACGTTGAACGCCTCCTCGTCTCCGCCACCGGCGTTTCCGATCACACTCACCGACACGCCAGCACGGCTCAGGATACCCGCGTTCTCCTGGCGCTGACCCAGCGCCACGAAGCTTTCCGGGATGTTGTTCATCGCGCCCGTCAGCACCGGGATGCGTGCCGCGGCCAGCTTGCCGGCGATCTGCCACGCCTCCGCACCGCCCAGGATGATGAGCCGGAAGCCGTAGTCGGTCGCCAGCTTCATCGCAGCTTCGATGTCACTGGCCTTGTCGACCTCCACCAGCATGGGGAGCCGGCCATCCAGTACCGGGAGCAGCGCCTCGAGATCGAGTCGGCCGGCCGCGAGGGGCCGCGTCTGCGCGCGCTCGAACTCCGCGCGCCGCGTGCGGTAGACGCGCGCGTCGTCCAGAATCTCGCGCAGGCGCATGATCGTCTCCGCGCGCGGCGTGCCGGTTGGGCCGCGCGCCGGACCAAGGGCGGCAACCATCGCGACCGGCGCGCGAAGCACCATCTCTGCCGCCGTGCCACTCACCAGATGGATGACCCCAGCCTGGCCGGAGATCAATCCGCCCGACGGTGCCACGAGCACGGTTGTCACGCCGGCGTTGCGCGCCGGTGAAATCAGCACCGACGTGGGATTGAGTCCCTCCCACGGCCGGAATGCCGCGGCGACGCCCTCGCGACCCCGCGCCTGCCCGTCGCGCGTACCGGTCACGGCGCCGATCTCCACCAGCGTGAGCTGGGTGGCCGCGTTCACGAGACCCGGCGTCACCACCTTGCCGGTCGCATCGATCCGCTGGGCGTCAACCGGGATGGCGACGTTGGCGCCGACCGCCACGATGGTCCCGTCGCGAAACAGCACCGTGCCGTTCTCGATCATCGGGCCGATCACCGGATGCACGCGGCCGCCGGTAATCGCGACCGTCTGCGCATGCACGCTCGGCGCGAGCAGGCCCGTCGCCGACGCGGCGAGCAGCATGATGGTATGGCTGAGCGAGCGTTTCATCGTGCGTCTCCACGGTTGACCGGCACGAATCCGAGCTCGAAGTCCGTACGCCATTGCTGATCCGGATCGAGACGATCGTACAGCATCGAGCCGTCGATCCAGACCTTCTCGGCGCGCGTGTAGACGCTGAAGGGGTTGCCGGACCAGAGCACCACATCGGCATTCTTTCCTGCCTGGAGCGACCCCGTCCGATCCTCGAGACCGAGCGCCCACGCCGCATTGATCGTGAGCCACTTGATCGCGTCTTCTTCGGTCACCGGCACGCCGATCCGGTTTCCTTCCGCCATCGCCTTGGCCGCTTCCTGATTCAGCCGCTGCTCGCCGGATGCGTCATCCGAATGGATGATCGTCCGTACGCCGGCGCGGTTGAGGAGGGCCGGGTTCCCGCGCACCCCGTCGGCGGCTTCCAGCTTGAACGCGCCCCAGTCGGCCCAGACGGATGCCGACACGTCGTCCTTCGCCAGCAAGTCCGCCACCTTGTACGCTTCCACGCCGTGGTGGAACGACCGGATCTTGTAGCCGAACTCCTTCGCGATATCGAGCATCTGCGCCATCTCGTCGGCGCGGTAGCAGTGGTTGTGCACCAGGATGTTGCCGCGCAGCACCTCGGCCAACGTCTCGAGTCCGAGATCCCGCGTCGGAGCGTCGCCCGTGCGGGTGCCATTCCACTTGTCCCATTTGCGGCGATAGCCTTCGGCCTGGATCCACGCGGCGCGATAGCCCGCCACGTTGCCCATCCGTGTCGAGGGTCCACGCTGCGCGTAGACTCGCTTGGGGTTTTCGCCGCACGCCATTTTCAGCCCGTAGCGCGCGCCGGGAAATTTCATTCCCTGCACCGTGCGCGACGGCACCACCTTGAGTGTCGCGCTTCTGCCGCCGATGAGATTGGCCGAGCCGGGCAACACCTGGATCGTCGTCACGCCGCCGGCAAGCGTGCGCGGAAGCTGCGGATCCTGTGGCCAGACCGAGTGCTCCACCCAGACGTGCGCCGTCACGGGCGCGGTTGCCTCGTTCACGTCGTTGGTCTGCGCACCATTCTCACTCGGAACGCCACCCGCGCCGACGTGTGAATGCGTGTCGATGATGCCCGGCGTCACGTACTTTCCCGCGCCGTCGATGACGAGCGCGTCGGCGGGCGCGGACACGGACGAGCCGACCTCTGCCACCTTGCCATCGCGCAGCAGGATGCTGCCGTTCCGGATGGTCGGTCCCGCGGCCGTCATGATGGTGACGTTGCGGATCAGCGTGGTACGGGTGGCGAATGGCCGATACGTGCTCGGAAAGGGATCGTCGTTCGGCGTGGAGAGGGCACCGAGCATGGGACCCACCTTGACCGTATCGCTCGTGCGGGCAGGCGCGGCTGGCGTGGGGGTCGTGGCTTCCTGCGCGCGGCCGGACGCGCAGGCTGCGCTGAGGAGGCTCACTGCGAGCGCGAGAACGGAGTGACGCATCGGGCGAACGATCCGGATGGGAGGAGAGTGGTCCCGCGAAAGAGGGCGAGAAGGTATTCGCCAGCTCGGGCGATGGCCAGCCACCATTACCCGATGACCAGGCGTCGGACGTCGTCGCCGCAGAGTGCGTCGACACCGAGTGCGGCGAGCGCGTGCGCAACCGGCTCGTCATTCACCGTCCATGCGATCACGCGTCCCCCGGCCTCGTGCACCGCATCGACGAGTTCGGCCGTCACGAGCGTGAAGTGCGGCCACACGTCCAGTGCCCCTGTCTCGGACATCGCCCGAGTGACCCGAACGGGCGAGTCCTCGAACAGGATGCCGAGCCGACGCGACGCGTCCATTCGCGCGACACGCGTGATCATCGCGTGGTCGAAGCTGTGCAGGGCGACGGCGCCATCGTACTCGCGCAACGCGCGCAGCACCTGACCTTCGATGCCGGCGCCCTTGAGCTCCACGAATAGCGTGGCCCGCCCGGACACCAGGGCGCATAGCTCGGCGAAGGTCGGGATCGGCGTTCCCGGCCCCACCTCGTGCCCCCGCAACTCGGCCAGCGTCGAGGTCGCGATCGCCAGCCCGCTCGCGAGCATGGCATCGTGATGAAGGACGATCTCGCCGTCGGCCGTCGCATGCACGTCGACTTCAAGTCCATCGGCACCCTCGTCGAGTGCCCGCTGAAACGAGGCGAGTGTATTTTCACGTGCCTCGAGTGGCATTCCCCGATGCGCGATCCGCAGGGGCTGAGTGATGGGCATGCAGCGGAGGTCGGGGTGAGGCCGGGCGGGCGACCCTGATATGTTAGAGCGATGTCCATTCCGCGTCACGTCTTAACATTGCACCGGCGCGGCCGTCTCACCGGCTGACCGAATGAGTGACGACGCGCAGAGTGCCGACAGCCTGGCGGAGCAGGGGACGGACGACGAGCTGATTCGACGATGGAAGTCCGGTGAGCAGCGCGCCGCCACCCTGCTCGTCGAACGACACGCCGGCTCCGTGGCGCGGTTCGTCACGAGCCTGGGCGTTCAGCATGACGTGGAGGATGTGGTGCAGGACACGTTCGTCCGCGCATTCGGGTCGATCGACGGTTTCCGGGGCGAGAGCCAGCTGCGAACCTGGCTTTTCACGATCGCACGACGGCTGGTGCTGGACGCTCGGCGCTCGGAGCGCCGGAGGGGAGAGCAGGTGGAGGTGCAGGATAGCGATGCGCGGACGGATTTCGATCCGCTCGACGTGATGGTGGCGGATGAGTCGGAGCGGCGAATGCATGGCGCCGTCGCGCGCCTCACGCCGACGCAACGGCAGGTGTTCAGCCTGCGCGTGGGGGAGGGGATGTCGTACAAGGAGATCGCCGACGCCGTCGGAACCACGGAGGGGGCGGCGCGAGTGCACTATCACAACGCGATGCGCGCGATCAAGGAGTTGCTCGATGACTGATTGTTCGGACGGAGCGGTACGCGATCTTCTGCCGGATCTGGTACACGACCGGCTCGAACCCGACGTTCGTCGTCGGGTGGACGCGCACGTGCTCGGCTGCTCCGACTGCCAGCAGGAGGTCGAGCTGCTCGTCGCCTTGCGGAAATCGCTGCGGAGAGGTCCGGTGATGGACGTCGGAGCCATCGCGTCGGCCATTCCCGCCTATCGCGCCTCGCGGCGCTCGTGGGGCGGGTGGCGCGCCGCAGCCGCCGTCGTGCTCCTCGCGGTCGGTGGCACCTCCGTGGCCGTCCTGCAACGAGAGCGTGACACGGGCCGCGACTCTGCAATCTCGACTGTCGTACCGGTGGTTCGGGGCGCTGCGCCGATGGCGCAGGCGACCCCCGCGCCGCTGCCGCTGGCCATCGACGAACCGTCCCGCGAGCTGGTGATCGGCAATCCCGCGATCGACGAGCTGGACGACCGTGAGCTCTCGACACTCCTCGCCGGATTGGAGACAATCGAGGCGCTGCCGTCCCCGGATGAAGATCGCCCGGCCGACCTGCAGGTGCGTGCGCCGGCGGGGACCGACTGATGGCGTGGATGCGTCGCACGCTCATCGCCGTGCTCCTTCCGTGCGTAGCCACGGTCGCCCACGGGCAGCGACCCTTGACGGAGCGACGTGGCGCGGCGCCGCGTCGTGCGCAGATGGAGCAGCAGTTCCAGCGCAACCTCTCGCAGATTGCGCAACGACAGATCGGATTGACCGACGAGCAGATGACACGGTTGCAGCAGACCAGCCGCCGGTTCGACGAGCGCCGGCGTGCGCTGGCCATGGAAGAGCGAATGCTGCGCGCGACGCTGCGCCGTGAACTCCTGTCCGAAGCGAAACCCGCGGGCGCGGTCGCGGGGAACGCGGATCAGGCCGTCGTGGGGAGAGCGCTTGATCGCGTACACCAGGTGCAACGCGAGCGCGTCGACCTGCAGATTGAAGAGCAGCGCGCTTTCGCGGCCTTCATGACACCGGTGCAGCGCGCTCGGTACGCCGCCCTGCAGGAACATGTGCGGCGGCGGGTGGAGGCGATTCGTCGCAATCGTGCCGACACCATCCCGCCCCGCGTGCGATAGTCGTCCGTGGGTCGTTGAGCGCTCGCCGCGTGGCGGCTACATTAGTCGCACGCGCCCGGGTGGCGGAATCGGTAGACGCAGGGGACTCAAAATCCCCCAACACGCGAGTGTTATACGAGTTCGAGTCTCGTCCCGGGTATTCGAAGGGCCCGCCACGCAACGCGCGTAGCGGGCCCTTCGGCGTTCTCGCCCGTACGCTACTTCTCGATTTCGTCTGAGGCCTTGAGACTGGAATTGTCGTTCTTCAGGGGACCGTAGCCGGCGCGCCCCGGATGCTCTGTTATGATGACCGTGGCCCGACCGACGTTGTTCGCGTAGTTCGTCTCGGCAAACTGATGGCATAACCCGGTTGCCGCGTCCGTCACCAGCGGACAGCCCGTCGCGCCCGGCGCGTACGCCGGGTTGACCTCCACCTCGATGGTATACACGCCCGGTGGCACAACCGGCTGCCCGTCGCCTCCATCGAGCACGAAGTACTGGCCCCCGAGCTTGAAGACATAGGTGTCCGCCCAGCCTGAACTGACGCCCTGGAATCCGTCGCGCGTCGTCGAGCCGCAGTTGCGATACGTCCATGTGCCGTCGCCCGTTCCCACGTTGAACGGATCGGTGTCCAGCATGCAGAAGCCGCGCTTGGCCGCCTTCCAGGTCCGGCCCTGCTCGTCGATCAGCTTGTACGTCGCGTAATTCTGGAAATGGAAGTGCTGATGGCATCCGGCGAACTGGAACATGCCGTCCGAATCGGCAAAGCTGCCATCGCCATTCGGGTCCATGTGCGCGAGGGGACTGCCAACGAACACGTCACCCTTTCCGATGTTCGGTGTCGTGACGCTGAACCGGATCACCTTGTGTGTCCCCGCCGTCACGCCACCTTCCTGCACGCTGCAAAAATTCGCCGGCAAATCCTCGACGCGGGTGACCCAGTGGTTCTGGGTGGCCTTGGAGTCGACGATGAGATCGGGCAGTGCGCCAGTATAGGGGACGCCGCTCGAACGAACGACGCGATTGGAGGGCGCGACCTGGGTCGACGCGATGTCGTTGCTCGTGCAGGCAGCGGAGCCGACGATGGCAGCCGACATGACAATCAGTCGCAGGGGCGTGGAGTGACGCATGGAGTCCTGGGGAAGGGGTGGGCGACGTCCGCGGCCCTGCATCGGGCAGGTGAAGACCATGCACGATGACGGGCGCTCTCGCAAGACTCGCCGGACGCGGACGCGATCGCGCAGCCGCTCGATGCCTGCCAGTGTGAGGGTGCTCTCACGATCCTCGTTACGAACGAAATCCTTGCGGCGCTGCATCATCGGCCCTAGCGTGCTGGGAGCGAGGAGGCTGGCCGCAATGCCGTGGTCGCCAGATGCGCCAGCCGCGCGCTGGAACGAGCCAGGTGAAGGAGCTCCGTGGTCATGAACGACAGTGAGTGAGGCGCGGTCATCCGAACCATCGGACGCGGCCTCGCTCGCGCGCCGGTTGATCGCGCGTGCAGCCGCGGCGGGCGATTCCCGTGATAGTGCGCTCGCTGTGCGAGTGGCACTTGAGCACGTCTCTCGCGACCTCACCCGAAGTCTCGGGGTCAATGGATTCCGGGCATTGCTTTCTCGGGCGATGGCCCAGGTGCAGGTGTCACATCCATCGCTCCAGCAACTGCGCGTCGGTCGACAGCCTGCAGCCGAGTTGGAAGGACTCACGCAGAGCATCGAGTCGCACGGCGCGCCTGCCGTGATCGCCGGACTCGGCGCACTCCTGGAATCGCTGATCCAGTTGCTCGGACGACTCATAGGGGATGACATGGTTGAGCGGCTCGTCGGGCACGATTCCCCGCACGACATGGACGACGACGAGGACATGAAATGACGAGCAGGAAGTCGCGCGGATCCACGACGGCCGCCACCGTGTCGAGTCGAATCGCCAGTCTCGCATCCGGAGTGCCGGGTTTCGATACCGTGCTCGGTGGAGGACTCCCGGAGCATTCATTCAATCTCATCGCCGGTAGCCCCGGCAGCGGCAAGACGACGCTCGCCCAGCAGATCTTGTTCGCCAATGCGTCGGTCGAACAGCCAGCGCTCTACTTCACCGTGCTGGGCGAACCCACGCTGAAGATGCTGCGCTACCAGCGCGAATTCGCGTTTTTCGATGCGGCACTCGTCGGCACGGCGATTCACTACGTGAACCTCAGTGAGGAGGCGCTCGCGCTCGATCTGCGACAAGTACTGGACCGGATGGTGGCGGAAGTCGAGCGGTACAGGCCGCGTCTCGTCGTCGTCGATTCGTTCCGCACTTTCCTCGGGCGCGGCCTCGACACGACGAATCCGGATGCGCTGTCGATCGACCAGTTCATCGAACGTCTCGCGCTGCACCTCACGACGTGGGAAGTGACGTCGTTCCTGATTGGCGAGTACGACGTGCGCGAGCAACGGAGTCCGGTGTTCACCGTGGCCGATGGTGTGTTCTGGCTCTCCCAGGCGACGGACCGCAACTCCGTCGTGCGCAAGCTGCAGGCGATCAAGGTGCGAGGCAGGGCACCGATGCCCGGGCTGCACACCTTCCGCATCACCTCAGCCGGGGTGCAGGTGTTTCCGCGCATCCCTGACCAGCAGTCCCAGCGGCGTGTGACGGCGAAGCGTCGGCTTTCCACCGGAGTGCCGGGACTCGATGAAATCATGGGCGGAGGCATTCCGGCCGGCGATGCGCTGATGCTGGCTGGACCTGCCGGCAGCGGGAAGACCACCTTCGCCACCCAGTTCGCGGCTGAGGGGCTCCGCCTCGGTGAGCCGGTGGTGATCGTCGTCTTCGAGGAATACCCCGACGAATACCTGGCGCGAGCCAAGGCGCGTAGCAGTGACATGGGCAAGATGATCGCATCCGGCGCGTTCCGACTGATCTACCTTCGGCCTCTCGACCTCTCGGTCGACGAGACGCTGGCAGAGATTCTCGAGGCGGTGCACGCGATCGACGCCGTGCGAGTCGTCATCGATTCGCTGTCGGGGTTCGAGGTGGCGCTCGCGCCAGCCTTCCGCGAGGATTTCCGGGAATCGCTCTATCGCCTGGTCGGCGCGCTCACGGCCACCGGCGTCACGATCTTCATGACGACCGAGATCGTGGGCGGCTATCCCGAGGTTCGGTTCACGACGGAAAAAGTGTCATTCATCACTGATGACATTCTCGTGCAGCGCGTCGTCGAACTGGAGGGCGAATTGATCACGGTGATCGCGGTGCACAAGATGCGAGGTAGTGCACACAGTCACGATTTCCGGACCTATCAGATCACGGAGAACGGCGCGGTGATCGGCGGTCCGTTGCTGAATTATCGGGGGATCCTCACGGGCATTCCCCAATTGCAGGAGAGCGCGCCGGGTCGGCGAGCCGGGCTCACGGCGGAAGAAGCGACCGTCCTCGAGACCCTGGTGCGACTGGGTGAATCGTCGCGAGAGACGTTGGCCGAGCGCGTGGGACTGCGCGTGTCGGAGCTCACGCGGACGCTGACGAGACTGGAGGCGCTCGGCTACCTCACCAAGTCGGACGACGGACGCGCCGTTCGCGCCATCGCGCAGGCGGCGGGTCGCGAGCAGTAGCCGGGCATCGCAGATGACGAAGGAGCGCCGGCGGCGATGAACGATGAGGTGCGGATCAGCCAGGACTCGTTCGCGTGGGCCGTGGAGCACGTCGCGGAGGCGTTTGCGCTCACACGTGGTGAGCGGCACACGATCATTTACGCCAACGCGGCATTCCGGCGAATGGCCGTGCCCGACGCAGCGGGATTGATCGGTCGCCCTCTCGACGAGTCTCTTTCTACCGAAGCGAACGGAGTGCTGCGACCGGTGCTGGACCGGGCCCGTCGGACGGGACTCGGCGAGCGAAGCGGCGTGATCGTCGGGCTGGTGGGAGGGGCATCGCCGTTGAGTTGCACCGTGTGGCCCGACATGCTCCGGAACGGAGATACCGAACATCTCGTCGTCGAACTGCGCCGCGCCAGCGCGGACGACATGGCGCCGACCACGCATCGGGCGGTTGCCGAGCGATTGCTGCTCAGCGCCTTGCGCGAGCAGGATGCGGCGCGAGACGCCGAGGTGTCGCGGCGCGGTGCGGCGCTGCTGTCCGCTGAGAGTCGCCGCCTGTCCGAGTCACTCGACGAGCGAGCGACCCTCGCCGCGATGAGTCGCATGGCGCTGCCGCACCCGGGAGACTGGTGCATCGTCGACACGGTGGGTCCGCGCGGTTCGATGACTCGACAGGCGGTCACCCATCCTGAGCCAGCAACGCAGGCCGCGCTGTCGGCACTCGATGGACGGTGGCTGCCGCGCGACGACGACGAATACGGACTGCCCCTCGCCGCTCGCGGCGCGGGTCCCTGGATCATCGCGAGCGATAGCCACGCCTTCCTGCACAGCGCCTCGCATCCCGCGGACGTCCGCGATGTGCTCGCAGGGATTGTCACCGGTCCGCTGATGACCGTGCTGCTGACCGTCAACGAACGCCTGCTCGGCGCCGTCACCTTCGTGAGCGGCGAGCCCGAACGACTGCTCGGCGCGGACGACATCGCGCTGGCGGAAAGTCTCACCTCTCGCAGCGCGCTCGCCCTCGATCGTTCGCGGCTCTACGGCGAGGCGATCGCCCTGCGCGCGCGGGCCGAATCGGCCAACGAGGCCAAGAGCGCATTTCTCGGCATGATGAGCCACGAGTTGCGCACGCCGCTCAACGCCATTGGCGGATACGTGGATCTGCTCGACCTTGAACTGCACGGGCCCCTCACGGAACTGCAGAAGCAGGATCTCGGGCGCATTCGATCCAATCAGCGATATCTCGTGGGCCTGATCAACGACCTGCTCAACCTCACGAAAGTCGCCGGCGGCAAGCTGGGCTACTCGATCACCGACATCAATGCGTGCGACCTGCTCACCGAATGCGTGGCGCTTGTGCATCCGCTCATCGGCCAGAATCAGCTGGAGTTCGATCGCGTGCGATGTGATGCGCAGCTGACGCTTCGCGGTGACCGGGAGAAGATCATTCAGATCCTCGTGAATCTGCTGTCGAATGCCATCAAGTTTTCGCCACCGGGGCGGCGCATCATCGTCGAGGGAGCGCGTACGTCCGACAGGGTCCTGTTGCTCGTCGCCGACACGGGCATCGGCATTCCGGCGCATCAGCTCGACATCATCTTCGACCCGTTCGTGCAGGTCAAGAGTGACACGCTGGGTCAGCAGTCGGGCGTCGGGCTCGGGCTCGCGATCAGCCGGAGCCTCGCGCGCGGGATGCACGGCGACCTCGTGGTGGAGAGCACGCTGGGCGAGGGCTCGCGGTTCACGCTCACCCTCCCGATTGCTGCGACGTAACGCGCCGGGTAGCTTTCGCGCCTGCCAGCATCCCCCAACAGAGAGCAGGCTTCGGCATGGCGAGCTACCGTTTCGCGACCCGTCCGCCCACGGGCGATGCGATCGCGTTCGAGAAGGGTGTTTTGAGCGTCCCGCAGAATCCCGTCATTCCTTACGTCGAGGGAGATGGCACGGGCCCCGATATCTGGCGCGCGTCGGTGCGCGTGTTCGATGCCGCCATCCGCCTGGCCTACGGCGCCGAGCGCCGCGTGAGCTGGATGAAGGTCTTCGCCGGCGAGGAAGCACACACGACGCACGGCGAGTGGCTGCCGGACGAGACGCTCGAGGCATTCAAGGAGTTCCGCGTCTCCATCAAGGGTCCGCTCTCCACGCCCGTTGGCGGGGGCATACGCTCGCTCAACGTGACGCTGCGCCAGGTGCTCGATCTCTACGCGTGCATTCGGCCCGTCCGGTACTTCGAGGGTGTCGGCAATCCGATGAAGGAACCCGAGAAGCTGAATGTCGTGATCTTTCGTGAGAACACCGAAGACGTGTACGCGGGCATCGAGTGGAAGGCGGGATCGAAGGAGGCGGAAGAGATCGCGGAGCTCATTCGCACCAAGTACAAGAAGGAGATCCGCGCCCATTCCGCGATCGGCATCAAGCCGATGTCGGAGTTCGGATCCAAGCGGCTCGTGAAGATGGCCATGCAGTTCGCGCTCGAGAACAGCCGGCGCTCGCTGACGCTGGTGCACAAGGGCAACATCATGAAGTTCACCGAGGGTGCGTTTCGCGACTGGGGCTACGAGGTGGCGGCGAGCGACTTCGCCGGCCAGTTCTGCACGGAAGGCGATCTCGGGAAGGGAGGGAAGACCGCGCGCGCCGACTGCCTCATCGTGAAGGATCGCATTGCCGACGCGATGTTCCAGCAGCTGCTCCTGCGCCCCGATGAATACGACGTGATCGCCACGCCCAACCTGAATGGTGATTACATCTCCGATGCCGCGGCGGCACAGGTGGGCGGCCTCGGTCTCGCGCCGGGCGGCAATGTCGGCGACGGCCTGGCCGTCTTCGAAGCCACGCACGGCACGGCGCCCAAGTATGCGAACCTCGACAAGATCAATCCGGGCAGCGTGGTGCTCTCGGGCGTGATGATGTTCGAGTACATGGGCTGGAAGGAAGTCGGTCAGCTCATCACGCGCGGCCTCGAGAATGCCATCAAGGGCAAGCGCGTCACCTACGATTTGGCGCGTCAGATGCCCGGTGCCACCGAAGTCAGCACCTCGGCCTTCGGCGACGAGATCATCAAGGGGATGAGCGCGTAAGCGCCTGATCGCCTCACCGCACTCCATTCACGACATGATGCTGTCCCTCTCTGGCGGGTCCACCGAACTCGGGCGTCTCGACATTCCCCTTCTCGTCGTCGCGCTAGCTGCCGGCGCCGCCGTCGATGGTGAGCTCGCGTCACTCGACGCGGCTCTCGGCGGCGCGCTCACGCGCACGCTGGAGCGCAGGGATTTCCGCGGCGCCCGCGATGAGACCCTGCATCTCGCCGGTGGAACAGTGGGCCCGGCTCGCATTCTCCTGATCGGGACCGGATCCGCCGGAGAGCGCGCCGGTCGGCTGCGTCGCGCCGGCGCGCTCGCCGCACGCCAGGGCGGACGGATGGGCGTGGGCGAACTCGCATTCTTTGCCGACCGCCTGGACATCGTGGAGACCGAAGCGCTCGCGGTCGGACTCGCCGCCGGTGCGTGGGACTACCTCGACACGAAGTCGGCCCCCCCTGCAGACGAGCGGCGCGCACCGCTGTCGGCCGCGCGCATCCTCGGCGCCGACCCCGCGGGTCTCGCCAGCGGCGTCGCGATCGCCGAGGGACACGGGCTCGCGCGCACCCTCGGCATGATGCCCGGCAATCTCTGCACACCGGAGTTTCTCGCGACCACGGCACGGCAAATCGGCGAGCGCCACGGCCTCACGATCACGGTGCAGGGCCGCGCCGAGATGGAGCGCCTGGGCATGGGCAGCTTTCTGTGCGTGGCGCAGGGAACGCCGGAGGAGCCGAAACTCATCACGCTCGAATACTTCGGCGGTTCGGCAGGCGCGCCGCCCATCGCGCTGGTGGGCAAGGGATTGTGCTTCGATTCTGGTGGCATCTCCATCAAGCCCGCGCAGGGCATGGAGTGGATGAAGTTCGACATGTGCGGAGCCGCCGGCGTGCTCGGCGCCATGGAAGCGATCGCCCGACTGAAGCTGCCGATCAATGTCGTGGGGCTCATCGGATCAACCACCAACATGCCGTCCGGTACCGCGGTGAAGCCGGGCGACGTCGTACGCAGCATGTCGGGCAAGTTCATCGAGATCATCAACACGGATGCCGAGGGCCGACTCGTGCTCGCCGACGTCCTGACGTATGCGAAGCAGTTCAAGCCGGCCGCGGTCATCGATGCAGCCACCCTCACCGGCGCCTGCGTGATCGCGCTGGGGCACACCGCGACGGGCGTGCTCGGCAACGACGCTCCGCTGGTGCAGGAGGTGCTGCGCGCCGGGTCGCGGGCCGGCGAGCCGGGCTGGGAGCTCCCGATGTGGGACGACTACAAGGAACTCATCAAGTCGGACGTCGCCGACATCAAGAATTCGGGAGGGCGTCCCGCTGGAACGATCACGGCAGCCCTGTTCCTCAAGGAATTCGCGGACGAGTTCCCCTGGGTGCATCTCGACGTCGCGGGAACAGCGTACACGGAGGCCGACCTCGGCACCGTGCCGCGCGGACCCACCGGCGTTCCGGTTGGCACCTTCGTGGAGTTCGTGAGGGGACGCGCCGGGTGACCTGCCGCGGTCTCCGACGCGCCGCGCTCATCGGCCTCGGCACCATTGCCGGGGCCGTTTTGCCTGGGAGGTCCGCGGCGCAGGTGCCCGTCCGCCGCGATACAGTGACGTCGCCGCGCGACACGGCGCCAACGCGAACGGACAGCACGCGACTTCGTCAGGTCAGGACGCCATCCGGTCGCGACACGATCCGCGTGCCAACCCCGCTGCGCGCCGACTCCATGGTCAAGAACGATTCGATTCTGCAAGGGATCGTGCCACTCCCGGCGGGCGTGAAACCGCCCGCGAAGCGGGACACGATCAAGGCTCCACTCTCGCGGGCCGACGCGCCCCCCATTCTCGAGATTGGCGCTCCACGCATCTACGATCGCGCGGCCATCTTCGCGACCGGGGCGCTCACGCTGTCCGACCTTCTCGGGCGAGTCCCCGGACTCACGGAATTCACCACCGGCTGGTTCGTCGCCCCCTCCGTCGTGGCGTCGCACGGCGATCTGCGCGGTATTCGCATTTTTCTCGACGGACTGGAAATCGATCCGCTCAGCCGACGGAGTCAGGGCGTCTCGCCCGTGAACGACCTGCCGCTGCACGCGCTCGAGGAAATTCGCATCGAGCGCGGCGCGGAAGAAGTTCGCGTCTACGCGCGGACTTGGCGCGTCGAGCGTACCGATCCCTACACGCGCGCCGACATCGGGACGGGTGACCAGAACACCAACCTCTACCGCGCGTACTTCGGCCGCCGTTACGCCCACGGAGAAGCACTTCAGATCGCGGCCGAGCAGTTCAGCACGCAATCCGCGCGTCGGCTTCCGTCCTCCGGCGGATTGCACGTGATGGGTCGATTCGGGCTCACGCGTGGACGATGGAGCGCCGACCTGTTCGCTGAACGAAGCGACTACGACCGCAGTGCCTGGGTGGGCACGGGCGGCACGGCGGACACCCGCGACACCATCGCTGCGCTGCAGACCCGCCGTACGACGGCATACGCCCGGATCGGCACCGGTGACCCGGACCGCGGTTCATGGATGCAACTGCTGGCCGCGGCCGAAGCGCATCAGGGGATCCCGAAACCGATCGGTCCCGTCGACACGAGCAACGTCATTCCCGATACGACCTCGTACGAGAGCCAGTACCTCCTCACGGGAGGGACCAGCGTGCTCGGCGTGCGCGTCAGCGCGACAGAGCGAATCCGGCACGGAGGCGGTGTGTCGTCCTTCACTCCGTCCGCGCGAGCGGAGCTGCTTCGCGGGCCGCTGGGCATCTCGCTGTTCGCCGAGGGGAAGAGTGCACTGCGCCCCTCCCGCGCCGAAGCCAGCGTGAAGCTCGCACCGTTCTCGGTGGTGGCGCTCACCGCGTCGGCGTCTCGGACCGGGGGAGGGCGCTTTACGCGCGTGTTCGGTGATGAGCGGTATACGCCGCTGTTCGAATCGGACGGAACGCTCCTGGCCCGTCCCGATTCCGGTCGCGTCGGGTACGACAGCACCGGCGTCGCACGGTTTGCGCTCGCCCCGCGGACAAACGTGCGCGCAGAGGTGGGGCTGCGGTTGCGAGACGTCTGGGTGAGCGGCGGAGTGGTGCGTCGCGGCGCTACCACGCTCCTGCCTGCGGCCGATCTCGACCGGGCCGCTGCTCGTTCCGGCGCCCTGCGCATCGAGCCGGAGGCAACCGGCGCCACCCTCGCGTTGCGCGGACGCGTCTACCGCGCGATCAACGTGGATGCGTGGGCGGTGCGCTGGAACGATTCCACCGGGCTGTATCGTCCGCGGTATCAGTCACGGTCGGAGCTGTTCATTCAGACCAACCTCTTGAATCGCTTTCCACGGGGTAACTTCGGCCTCCTCAGCTCCCTCGCGCACGAATACCGGAGCAACGGCTACTTCTCCACGGGATCCGATTCCGTGCGGATCGCCCGCGGATCTCGCACCCTGGCCTTCAAGCTGGAGATTCGCATCCAGAGCGCGGTCGTCTCCTACCAGTTCCGGAACCTGCTCCAGGAGAAATACGCGCAGGTGCCCGGCTTCTTTCTGCCGCGACAGACGCAGTTCTATGGCGTGCGGTGGGATTTCTGGAATTGACAATGTCGTTGTCCTCATGTAACTTACGTGGCTCGATATGATACGGAGCATGACGGGGTTCGGCTCAGCCGACGGCGACGTTGGATCGGGCCGCGTGAGTGTCGAGGTCCGATCGGTGAACCATCGGTACTTCAGTCCGTCCATCAAGCTGCCCAGTGCGCTGCTGCCGTGGGAGGGAGAGGTACGAGAGGCGCTCAAGCGCGGCGTCACACGCGGCCACGTCTCGCTCAGTGCGCGGTTCGAGCTTCAGGAAGACTCGGCTACCACCCTTCCAATCGACGAACGTCGCTTCGCGTCGTACGTCGCGCAGCTGAAGAGACTGCAGCAGCAGCACGGACTCGCCGACGCGCTGGATGTCGGTACCGTACTCAGGATGCCGGACCTGTTCGCCGGGCGCGAGCGGGAAGAGCTGCCCACCGACGCCGGCGCCCAGTTGAGCGGCATCGTGGATCGCGCCGTGGAGGCGTTGCTGGCGATGCGCAGCGCGGAGGGTGCGCGTCTGGTGCATTTCCTCGACGAGCGGTTGGCACTGGTGGTCGAGGCGTTGGACCGCGTCGCGCGTCGTGCGCCGGCTCGGGTGGTGGAACAGCGCGACCGCCTGCGCATGGCCGTGCGGGAGCTGACGGATGGAGTGGCAGTGGATGAACAGCGGATCGCGCAGGAGATCGCGCTGCTCGCGGACCGCTTGGACGTACAGGAAGAGTTGTCGCGTTTTCGCGCGCACATCGCGGCCTTTCGTGCCGCGTTGACCGCCGCGCAGCCGGACGGTGTAGGCAAGCGGCTCGGCTTTCTCCTCCAGGAGATGCTCCGCGAGGCGAATACGACGGGGAGCAAGGGAAACGACTCGGCGATCGTCGCCGACGTCCTGCAAATCAAGGAGGAGCTCGAGCGGATCCGCGAGCAGGTGGAGAACCTCGAGTGAATCGCTTTCCGGTCATCCTCAGCGCACCGAGCGGAGGCGGCAAGACGACCATCGCTCGGGCGCTCCTGGCGCGCCGTCAGGACCTCGGCTATTCGGTTTCCTGCACCACCAGGACGCCGCGTCCGGGCGAAGTCCATGCACGCGATTATTATTTCATGACCCGGGCGGAGTTCATCGCCGAGCGGGAGAAGGGAGCCTTTGCCGAGTCGGCCGAGGTGCACGGCAATCTGTACGGGACGCTGCGGTCTGAAGTCGAGCGGGTGATGGCCAGTGGTCGCCACGTCGTGATGGATGTCGATGTGCAGGGCGCCGTCCAGTTCCAGCGGGCATTTCCGCAGGCGGTCACCATTTTCATCCTGCCGCCGACGGCGGAGGTATTGCTCGACCGGCTGCGAGCCCGCAAGACCGAAAGTGCCGCGCAACTGGCGGCGAGGTTGCAGTCGGCGTTGCAGGAGTTGCAGCAGGTCGATGAGTACGAGTACGTCATCGTGAACGACGAACTGGAACGGGCCGTCAGCAGCGTGGAGTCCATCGTCGACGCGGAGACGGTCAGTCGCGAGCGGGTCAAGAATCTTCGTCAGCAGGTCGGGCTTCTCATCGAGCGGCTCGAGCAGGAAATCGAGAACACCACACCCTGATCAGAGAGTCATGCGAGTCTTCACACCGGTCGAGATTGCCCAGCATGCCGCCAACAAGTACCTCGGCGTCCTCGTGGCTGCCAAGTACGCGCGCGCACTGAACGAGTTCCCGGGCGGATCGGGATCGCGCGACAAGAAGCTCACCACGCGATCACTCGAGGATCTGTCCAAGGGCGACATCGACTACCGCGTCGTGCCGCGGCGCCGGTCGGCCGAGTGACAGCAGGGGCGGAGGCAATACACCTCCGCCGTCGCTTACCACATCCGTACCAGTGATCCAGCCACCACCAGTGCCTCCGCTGGCTGGGCGACGCGTTCTCCTGGGCGTCGCCGGGGGAATTGCGAGCTACAAGACCGTCTGGCTGGCGCGGTTGCTCGCGACCGCTGGCGCCGACGTCGACGTCGTGATGACGAGAGCCGCCACCGAGTTCGTGGGACCGGTCACCTTCGAGGCCCTGACCGGACGCCCCGTGCACACCGGGCTGTTCGACGATGGGCGCGCGCTCGAGCACATCCGGCTCGCGAAGGCGGCCGAATTGGTGGTCGTCGCGCCCGCGACCGCGGACCTCATGGCTCGCGCTGCCACGGGCCAGGCCGACGATCTCCTCACGGCGGTGCTGCTCGCCACGCAGGCACCCGTGCTGCTCGTACCCGCGATGAACGACCGCATGTGGGCGCACGCGCAGACGCAGGCGAACACAGTGCACCTGCGCGGACTGGGGTACCAGGTACTCGAGCCTGACGATGGAGCGCTCGCCGCCGGAGAGGGGAGTGGTCCCGGGCGCATGCCCGAGCCCGACACCATATACGCGCACGTCGCCCGGTTGCTCGAACGACCTCACCCGCTTCGCGGCCGATCAGTGCTCGTCACGGCGGGTCCGACACGCGAGGAGATAGACCCCGTACGCTTCATTTCCAACCACAGCTCGGGGAAGATGGGCGTGGCCGTCGCGGAATCAGCCTGGCGGCGCGGGGCGCATGTCACGCTCGTGGCTGGTCCCATGTCCGTCGCGCCGCCGGTCGGCGTCGAGCACGTGCCCGTCGCGTCCACGGCCGAGATGCTGCACGCCATCAGCGCACGGCTCGGCGCAGCCGATGTGCTCGTAATGGCCGCGGCGCCCGCGGACTATCGGCCCGCCGAGCGCGCTACGGGGAAGCTGAAGAAGAGCGGCGACGCACGCACGCTCGATTTGCGAGAGACGCCGGACATCCTGCAGTCCACGCGCGCGCTGCGTCGCGAGGGCGCCATCGTGGTCGGCTTCGCGCTGGAGACCGACGCGCTCGTGGAGAATGCCCGCAAGAAGCTCGTGGCGAAGGGTCTCGACATCGTGGTGCTCAACGCCGCGAACGAGCCGGGCGCCGGGTTCGGGGTCGACACCAATCGCGTGACCATCCTGACCAGCGGACAAGCCGAGCCAGACGTGTTGCCCCTGCTCTCGAAGCGGGAAGTGGCCGATGCCATTCTCGATCGCGTGGAGAGACTGATCGATGGACGCTAGGGAGTCGCTGCGCCGATACCTGGAGCAGCGACGCGACCTGGGAGAGAGCGAGCTGGTGCTCGACTCGCTCAGCGTGGATGAGGCGCTCCGCCTGCTCGGTGCAACTGCGAGCGGATCAACTGCTGGGCCTCGGGTGGGACCTGCGCGGCCATCAACGCCTCCGACGCCGGCGGTGCCGCTCGTCCGGACACCATCGACTGCCCCACCGCGGGCGGCGGCGGGAACTCCGGCAGCGAAGGAACCGCCATCCACGTCCAGTGCGCGGAGTGCGCCGGCGACGCCGGCCCCGACGCCGCTCGCGGGACTCATCGTGGGCGGAGGAGCGCGAGCGGCCGGGGAAGATCCGATGGCACGGTTGCAGACGTTGGAGGACATCGCGGCCGCAGTCGCGGGCTGCCGTCGGTGCCCTCTCTATGCGACCGCGATCAACCCCGTGCCCGGGACCGGCAACCCGGACGCCGATTTCATGATCGTGGGCGAGGCACCCGGTGCGAACGAGGACGCGCAGGGCGTTCCCTTCGTCGGCCAGGCGGGCCAGCTCCTCACCAAGATCATCGAGGCCATCAACCTGAAACGTGACGATGTCTTCATCGCGAACGTCCTCAAGCATCGGCCACCCGGCAATCGCAACCCCGAGCCGGCTGAAGTGACGGCCTGCTCGCCGTATCTCGTTCGCCAGATCGAGCTCGTCCGTCCAAAAGTGCTGCTGGCGCTTGGCACCTTCGCGGCGCAGACTCTATTGGAGACCAAGCTCACGATCGGAAAGTTGCGGGGGCAGGAGCACCGCTACAACGGCGTGCCGCTGGTCGTGACCTACCACCCCGCCGCTCTCCTGCGGAATCCCGCCTGGAAGCGCCCCACCTGGGAAGAT
Source organism: Gemmatimonadaceae bacterium (assembly GCA_031362845.1). Taxonomy (GTDB): domain Bacteria; phylum Gemmatimonadota; class Gemmatimonadetes; order Gemmatimonadales; family Gemmatimonadaceae; genus AG11. Next base: position 28,864 of record JANLTI010000150.1, read on the forward strand.
GTCCAGCTCGCCCGCCGAATACTCGATCGCGCTCTCGCCGCCGGGGCGTGACCCGTACCGCGACCGGCGTCCTCCCTACTCGGAGGACGCCGAACAGGCCGTGCTCGCCGCGATGTTGATCGATCAGGACGCCGTCATGCGCGCGTTCGAAGTCGTCGACGACTCCATGTTCTACGCCGAGCGACATCGCCGCCTGTTCCGCGCGATGATGTCCATCACCGAGCGCGGCAGCGTCGTCGATCCGCTCACTCTCGCCGACGAGCTCTCACGCCGGACCGAGCTCGAGGCGGCGGGTGGGAAGGATTACATCGGCTTCCTGGTCGACGCCGTACCGACGGCCGCGAACGTCGAGTACCACGCGAAGATCGTGAAGGAGAAGGCGTTGCTGCGCCGGCTCATCGAGGTGTCGACCGAGATCGTCGGCGAGGCGTTCGCCGGCACGACCACCGCGGATGAGCTGCTCGATCTGGCGGAGCAGAAGATTTTCCAGGTCGCCCAGCAGCGCACGTCGGAAGGATTCTCGCGCATCAAGGAACTGCTCTGGCCGACGATGGAGCGCATCGAGGCCATCCACGCCGGGGGCGAATCGATCACCGGCATCGCGAGCGGCTTCGCCGACCTCGACGAGATGACCTCGGGCTTCCAGCCGTCGGACCTCGTGATCATCGCGGCGCGTCCCTCCATGGGAAAGACGGCCTTCGTCCTCAACATCGCGCAGCACGCGGCGATCGAGAAGGAGCGGAAGGTCGCGCTGTTCTCGCTGGAGATGAGCAAGGAGTCGCTCGTGCAGCGCATGCTCACGTCGGAGGCCCGGATCGACGCCCAGAAGCTCCGCAAGGGCATGCTGCGCGACGACGACTTCCCACGGCTCGCTCGCGCCGCCGGCATTCTGACGCACGCCCCGATCTGGATCGATGACAGCGCTGGCATCACGCTGCTCGAGATGCGGTCGAAGGCTCGCCGGCTCAAGGCGGACCAGGGTCTCGACATGATCATCGTCGACTATCTCCAGCTCATGCAGGGCCCGGCGAACAGCGAGAGTCGACAGCAGGAAGTGTCGCAGATCTCGCGCGGCCTGAAGGCGCTGGCCAAGGAGCTGAGCGTCCCGGTCGTGGCGCTGTCGCAGCTCTCTCGTGCGCCCGAGCAACGCGCCGGCGACAGCAAGCGTCCACAACTGTCCGACCTGCGTGAATCCGGTGCCATCGAACAGGACGCCGATCTCATCATGTTCATCTATCGTCCCGAGGTGTACGAGGGGCCGGTGGACAAGGACGGCAACTCGCTCGAGGGCCGCGCCGAAATCATCGTCGGTAAACAGCGCAATGGACCGATCGGCTTCGTCAATCTGTTCTTTCACAAGAACTACACGCGCTTCGAGAGCTTCTCGAACCGCGCGCCCGCGCCCACGAGTGGCGGAACCGAAGCCGGGCGCATCGGACCGGGAAGCCAGTCGCAGCGGTACGCGTAAGGGCAATGCACGGCAGTACTTGGTACGTGGTACTCAGTACCGAGTACGAAGTACTTCCGATTCGTGGCATGACGCGGCGAATACGATCGTGCGTCGCCAGTACTTGGTACTTTGTACCTCGTACCAAGTACCAGGTACGTTCTGTCCTCGTGGTTCGTCGCGCGCGGCCTAGATTTCCGTCATGACGCCGAAGTCGCGAACCATCTTCCGCTGCTCCGAGTGCGGGGCCGACCATCCCAAATGGGCGGGCCGGTGCGACGTCTGCGGCGCGTGGAACTCCCTCGTCGAGGAGACGGCGGTGAGGGCCGTCGCCTCCAGCGGTGCGAGCCGCCGCGCGGGTGGTGCGCGGACCCTGGCCGAGGGCGGGAGCGTTGCCGTGACCCCGCGGCTGCGCGACGTGGTGGGCTCCGAATCCCGACGCTTCAAAACCGGCATCGACGAGTTCGACTTCGTGCTCGGCGGCGGCATCGTACCGGGCTCGATGATGCTCATCGGCGGTGAGCCGGGCATCGGCAAGTCGACGTTGCTGTTGCAGGTGGCCGGCCGCCTCCAGGGCGCGGGGCACTCCACGCTCTACGCGTCGGGCGAGGAGAGTGCGCTCCAGGTGAAGCTTCGCGCCGACCGGCTCGGGTACGAAGCCACGGGTGACGTGAGCCTGCTCAGTGAGACCAATCTCGAAACCATCCTCACCACGGCTGCCGCCGTCAGTCCGGCCGTGCTGGTCGTGGATTCCATCCAGACGGTGTACACCAGCGACCTCGAGGGAGCGCCCGGCAACGTCGGCCAGGTGCGCGAGTGTGCTGCGCGCCTCATGCGGTTCGCCAAGGAGAGCGGGACGGCGGTGTTCGTCGTCGGTCACGTCACGAGGGACGGCGGCATCGCCGGCCCCAAGACCCTCGAGCACATCGTCGATACGGTGCTGTACTTCGAGGGTGAGAATTCGCTCGACCATCGCGTGCTGCGCGCGATCAAGAACCGGTTCGGCAGCGTGGACGAGATCGGGGTGTTCCGGATGGCGCCCGACGGCCTCCTGCCTGTCGCCAATCCATCAGAGCTCTTCCTCGGCGATCGCACCGTGCATGCATCGGGCAGCGCCGTCACCGCGTTGCTCGAGGGGTCACGCCCCATCCTGATCGAGGTCCAGGGTCTCGCGGCGAAAGCGGGATTCGGCACTCCGCAGCGCGTTGCGACGGGCTACGACGGACGTCGGCTCGCCCTGCTGCTCGCCGTCCTCGACAAGCGCGCCGGCTTGTCCTTCGGCCAGCTCGACGTGTTTCTCAACGTGGTGGGCGGAGTGCGACTTCAGGAGCCGGCGGGAGATCTCGCGGTCGCGGCGGCGCTCGCGTCGAGCGTGTACGACCGCGCGCTGCCGCACGAGGCGGTGTTCGTGGGCGAAGTCGGCCTCGGTGGAGAGATCCGACCCGTGTCGCAGGCCGAACGGCGACTGGCGGAGGCCGCCAACATGGGCATGACGACGGCGTTCCTCGCCGAGCGCGCGGTACCGGCGCGCATCCCCAGGGGATTGAAGGCAGTGGGCGTGCGCACCATCTCCGACCTGTTCGAGCGAGTCTTCCAGTGAGCGACGGTCTCCCCACGCGTGACGTCGGCGTCGTGATCGTCGCGGGTGGAAGCGGCTCGCGCGTCGGCGGAGCGGAACTGAAGCAGTTTCGTTGGGTGGCCGGCAAGCCGATGCTGCTGCACAGCGTGCAGGCCTTCATGGCCCGCGACGACGTCGGCATGGTGGTCGTGGTGTTGCCGCAGCGGTACGCCGGGGACCCACCGCCGTGGTTGTTCCAGTGCGACGTCGACCGACTCCTCGTGTCGGTCGGCGGACGGACGCGCAGCGAAAGCGTCGCCAACGGCCTGGATGACCTGCCCGATGAAGCGCAGATCGTGCTCGTGCACGATGCGGCGCGTCCGCTCGTCGGCGCGGCCACGATTGAGCGGGTCGTGAGCGCCGTTCGCGCCGGACGGAACGTCGTCGCCGCGCTCCCCGTGGTCGATACGCTCAAGCACGTCGATGACGACGGCCGCATCGAGAGTACGGTCTCCCGCGATTCACTCTGGCGAGCGCAGACGCCGCAGGGGTTTCCGCGTCAGGTGATCATGGATGCGCATCGTCGCGCCATGGCCGATCGGGTGAGCGCAACCGACGATGCCGCCCTGCTGGAGCGACTCGGGATCCCCGTGCACGTGGTGCGCGGCAGTGAACGCGCGCTGAAAGTCACCGAGCCGGACGACTTCGCGCGCGTCGACGCCCTGTACGCGAGCGACGAATGATCGGCGGCGACTCGCTGGGCATCCCGTTCTGGTCGCCGGAGGAAGTCGCATCGGCCATTCGCCGCGCGACCGAGCAGATGGAGAACCGCGGCGTGCTCGCCTATCCCACGGAAACCGTCTACGGGTTCGGGGGCGCCATCGATCGCGATTCGGTCGAGTCGCTCATCGCGCTCAAGGGGCGGCCGAAGGGCAAGCCGTTCCTGCTGCTCATCGCGGGCAGCGACATGTTGGAGAAGCTGGATCTGCGCCTGCCGAGCTTCGCGACGAATCTCGCCGCGCGCTTCTGGCCCGGTCCGCTCACCCTCGTCCTCCCGGGCGGCGAGAAGCGCGTGCCCGAGGCGCTTCGCGGACCCGAGGGTGGAATCGCCGTGCGCTGGACGTCGCATCTCGCGCTGCAGCGGCTCATCCGCGCGCATGGCGATGCGATCACCTCCACCAGCGCCAACCGGCCAGGGGTTCCCCCCGCCACGTCGGCGGGCGAGATTCGAGCGCAGTGGAGCGACGCACTCGCGCGAGGTGCCCTGCGCCTGCTCGACGGCGGCCGGCTCGTGCCGTCACCACCATCGACGGTCGTGGATTGTACGCTGCGCGCACCGCGCGTGATTCGCCCGGGCGCGGTGCTCGCCGCTCGGCTCCGCGAAATCGCGCCCGGACTCATCGGAGACGCTTGACGGTCATGAAGCTGCTGTTCGTGTGCACCGGCAACACCTGTCGCAGTCCCTTGGCTGAAGCGATCGCGCGCAAGGTGGCGATCGAGCGAGGTTTGCCGGAGATCGAAGCGGCAAGCGCAGGCACGAGCGCATGGGACGGCGCCGCCGCCTCGGACGGCGCGCTGCTCGTGGGACTCGAGCGACGCCTGGATCTCGGCAATCACCGCTCGCAGCAGTTGACGCGCGCGCTCGTCGAGGGAAGTGACCTCATCTTCACCATGGGGCCGCATCATCTCGAACGCGTCGAGGCGCTCGGCGCCGGGAACAAGGCCTACCTGCTGACGAGCTATCCGGCGCACGGTGGCTCCGGCCGTGCCATCGGCGATCCCATGGGAGCGGAACTCGACGTCTACCGCGCAACCGCCGACGAGCTCGAGGTGGAGATTCGTCGCGTGTTCGACCGGTTGACGGCCACCCGGGTGCCCGAGGAGCCGTGAGCGGACACGGCGCCGCGCCGTGATCGATTCACCGTCGCGACTCCTGCTGCTGGGTCATCCCGTTGCACACTCCATCTCGCCGCGTATCCAGAATGCCGCGCTTCGCTCGGCGGGACTCCCCCTCACCTACGAGGCGCGCGACGTGCACCCCAGCGCGCTGGACGCTGTCCTGCGCGAGCTCGCCCTGGAGCGCGCGGCTGGTAACGTCACGATTCCGTTCAAGGAGCTCATCGCGGCGCGGTGCGTCAGGCTGACGCCACTGGCGCGGCGGGTCGGTGCGGTCAACACCTTCTGGCACGAGGATGGGCTCCTCGTCGGCGACAACACCGACGTCGGTGGCGTGGACGCCTTGGTGCGCGCGCTGCTTGGCGAGTCACCTGGGCCGGTGCGCGTGGCACTCATCGGCGCTGGCGGTGGCGCGGCGGCGGTACTCGCTGCAGCGGAAGGATGGAGCGGAGCGCGCGCCGTGCTGTACAATCGGCACATGCCACGCGCACGACAGCTCGCGCAGCGATTTCCCGGCCTGTGCACCATCGCGTCCTCCATGCGCGAAGCGGTGGACGGCGCCACGCTGGTGGTCAACGCCACGCCGATCGGGATGGTCGATTCCCGTCTTCCCTTGGAGATCGAGCTCCTTCCGGAGGGCGCCGCCGTCTTCGATCTCGTGTACCGCGCGTCGGAAACCGCGTGGGTCACGCAGGCCCGGGCGGCGGGACACCGGGCGGCGGACGGGTTGGGCATGCTCGTCGAGCAGGGCGCGCTCGCGTTCTCGGCGTGGTTCGGGTTGCCGGCCGACCGCAACGCAATGTGGCGCGCGCTGACCTGACGAGCGCCGGGCGCGCCCTGCGTCGTGGTGCCGCCGCACTGGTCGATCTGCTCCTTCCGCGTACCTGCGTCGTCTGTTCGCGCGGCCTTCGCCAGCTCGAGCGCGGTCTGGTGTGCGGACTCTGCTGGCTGCGCGCCGCCGAGTTGCCGCATCCGCGGTGCGCGCGCTGCGGCCACCCGATCGACACCCGGCGCGCGGCGAGCATCTGCGCGTGGTGCGCGCTCCTGCCACCGTACGTGCGTGCGGTGCGGTCCGCGTGCGCGATGCCGGGCGGGACCGCCGAACGCATCGTGCACGCGCTCAAGTACGAGGGGTGGCCAGCCGTCGCGCCGGCGATGGCGCGCCGCATGGCGCACCTTCGCTTTCCGGACGACGTCGAGCGCGAGCGTGCCGCGCTCGTGCCCATTCCCCTCGCGTCCGCACGGCAGCGCGAGCGCGGCTACAACCAGAGTGCCGAGCTCGCGCGCGCCCTCGCCGAACTCTGGCATGTGCCGATGCGTGAGGATGTCGTCGCGCGAACCCGATCGACGAAGACGCAGACGCAGTTGACACCGGGGGAGCGACAACGCAACGTTTCGGGTGCGTTCCGTGCAAGTGCGGATCGCGCGTCGCTGCGCGGACTTCACCTCGTGTTGGTGGACGACGTGGTGACCACGGCAGCGACCCTCAACGCGTGCGCCTCCGCGCTTCACGACGGCGGTGCACGCATTCTCAGTTATGTGACCTTCGGTCGGGCGCCCGCAATCGGCGACCGATGGTGAACCAGGAGAACGACATGGCCATACGCGTCGGCATCAACGGCTTCGGCCGCATCGGGCGACAGGTCCTGCGCGCCGCCAAGCAGGCGGGAGCCATGGATCTCGAGTTCGTGGCGGTGAACGACCTCACGGACACGAAGACGCTCGCTCATTTGTTCAAGTACGATTCGGTGCATCGCGAGTTTGACGGCGAGGTGAGCGCCGGCGCCTCGTCGATCACGGTGGACGGGCACGAGATCAAGATTCTTGCGGAGAAGGATCCGGCGAAGCTGCCGTGGAAGGAGCTCGGCGTGGACATCGTGCTCGAAAGCACCGGTCGATTCACCGACGCCGACAAGGCGATGCAGCACATCACGGGCGGCGCGAAGAAAGTCATCATCTCGGCGCCGGCGAAGGGTGAAGACATCACCGTGGTCATGGGGGTCAATCACCAGAAGTACGACGCGAAGGCGCACCGCATCATCTCCAACGCATCGTGCACCACCAACTGCCTCGTGCCCATGGTGATGGTGGTGCGGGACAACTTCGGTTTCGTGCGCGGATCGATGGTCACCATTCACAGCTACACGAACGACCAGAGCATCCTCGACCTGCCGCACAAGGATCTGCGTCGAGCCCGCGCCGCGGCGGTCTCGATGATTCCCACCACCACGGGCGCCGCGAAGGCGACGGCGCTCGTGATCCCGGAGCTGAAGGGAAAGATCGACGGCATCGCCGTCCGCGTGCCCACGCCGGACGTCTCGTTCACCGACCTCGCGGTCGTGGTCGACAAGGCGGTTACGGTGGAGCAGGTGAATGCCGCGTTCAGGAAGGCCGCTGACGGGCCGCTGAAGGGGATCCTCAAGTACACCGACCTCGAACTGGTGTCCAGCGACTACATCGGCAATCCGCACTCGTGCATCCTCGACAGCAAGTGCACCAATGTCGTGGATGGACTGCTGGTGAAGGTGTCGGGCTGGTACGACAACGAGTGGGGATACGCGTCGCGATGCGTCGACCTGCTGCAGTACGTCGGCGCCCGGTTGTAGTCGATGGCGAAGCTCACGGTCCGCGATCTCTCCGCGGAGCAGCTGCGGGGTAAACGTGCGCTGGTGCGCGTGGACTTCAACGTCCCGCTCGACGAGCATGGCCATATCACCGACGACACGCGCATCCGCGCTGCGATCCCGACGCTCGAGCTGCTGGTGGAGCGTGGTGCCCGCGTCGTCCTCCTCTCGCATCTCGGCCGGCCCAAGGGCAAGCCTGAGGCGAAGTATTCGCTGGAGCCGGTTGCCCGTCGCCTCAAGGAGCTGATGCCGCGGCGGGACGTCAGCTTCGTCGAGAGCACCGACACCGACGAGGCGCAGAAGGCGTCGATGGCGCTGACCGACGGCCAGATCGTGCTGCTGGAGAACACGCGCTTCCTCGGAGGCGAAGAATCCAACGATCCGCGGCTCGCCCGCGGACTTTCGCAGCTCGGCGATCTCTACGTGAACGACGCGTTCGGCGCCGCGCACCGGGCCCACGCCTCCACGGAAGGCGTGGCGCACCACCTCTCACCGGCCGTGGCGGGACTGCTCATGGACCGCGAGCTGGCCTACCTGCACGGTGCGCTCGAACGCCCAGGACATCCCTTCGTCGCCATCCTCGGAGGATCCAAGATTTCGGGCAAGATCGACGTGATCGATGCGCTCCTGCCCAAGGTGGACGCGCTGCTCGTCGGCGGCGCCATGGCGTGTACCTTCTACAAGGCGATGGGCCTGGAAACCGGTACGTCGCTCGTGGAGCCGGATCGCGTGGAGATGGCGAAGGAGCTGCTCGACCAGGCGGGGACCCGCCTGATTCTTCCGCACGACGCCACCGTCGCGCGGGACCTGAAGTCCGGCGCCTCGGCGCGCGCCGTGCCCAGGGACGGTATTCCCGCGGACATGGCGATGCTCGACATCGGACCGCGGACGGCGGAGTCCTATTCTCGCGCCATCCTCAGTGCGCGAACAGTGCTCTGGAACGGGCCGATGGGCGTGTTCGAGACGCCGCCGTTCGACAAGGGAACGCGCGCCATCGCCGACGCCATGGCCGCGGCCACTGGACAGGGTGCAACCACCATCGTCGGCGGTGGAGACTCGGCAGCGGCGGTGGAACAGTTCGGACTCGCGCCGAAGATGAGTCACGTGTCCACCGGCGGAGGGGCATCGCTCGAGTTTCTCGAGGGCAAGGCGCTGCCGGGCGTGGACGCACTCACCGAGCGGTAGCACATGCCCGCGCACCGTCGTCCCGTCTTCGCGGCCAACTGGAAGATGAACCATGGCCCGACGCAGGCGAAGAAGTTCCTGACCGAGTTTCTCGTGCGCTATGCGTCGCGCGACGATCGGACCGTGATCCTGTTTCCACCGGCGCTCACCTTGGCCGCTGCGCACGAGGGCCTCCGCACTCGTCGTGACATCGCGTTGGGCGTGCAGAACGTACACACCGCGGATAAGGGCGCGTTCACCGGTGAGCTGTCTGCCGCTCTCGCGGCCGACGCCGGCGCCGCGTTCGTGCTGGTCGGCCACTCCGAGCGACGACACGTCTTCGGGGAGACCAATGCGCAGGTCGCGCAGAAGTGCGCTCGCGTGGTCGAGCATGGCCTCACGCCCGTGCTGTGCGTGGGCGAGCTGCTGGAGCAACGCGAGCGGGGAGAAACGGAGTCTGTGGTACTCGAGCAACTGCGGATGGGTGTCTCCATGCTTGCGCCGACAGCCGCGCGCCGCATGGTCGTGGCGTACGAGCCCGTCTGGGCCATCGGAACTGGTCGCACCGCCACTCCCGCTGATGCGGCCGCCGTCCATCGTGTCATTCGGGATGCGCTGGCGGAGCAGGTCGGCGTCGAGGCGCTCGACGTACCCCTCCTGTACGGCGGAAGCGTGACCGCGGACAACGCGCCCGCGCTCCTTGCCGCCGATCAGGTCGACGGTCTCCTCGTTGGCGGCGCGAGCCTGGACGCGGCTGGCTGGGCGACGATCTGCGGTACCTGATCCCTCCGGCGCCCGCCCGCGCGTCGCCTTGACTCCGTACCCTAACTCCCGTGATATTTGGGGGTTATCCCATTCGACGCCCTCCATCAGCCCGTTGGCATGTTCACTTTCCTGCTCGTCCTGCTCGTCATCGATAGCGTGGTGCTGATCGCCGCGATCCTCCTGCAGAGCGGGAAAGGCAATGGCCTTGCCGCCAGCTTCGGCGGCGTGAGCAGCTCCGCCGACTCGCTGCTCGGCACACGTCAGGCGGGGAACCTCCTCACGCGCACCAGCTGGTGGGGCGGAGCGATTTTCCTCTTCCTCGCGTTCGTGCTGTCGCTCGCGTCGTCTCGCCAGCGTGCACCCAAGTCGGTGCTGGATCAGGCGTTCTCGCAGCCCGCCGCGCCGGCCACCGCACCCGCGACACCGAACGCCAACAGTGCGATTCCGCTCACGCCGGTGACACCGGCGCCTGCCCCGGGTAGCTCACCCGGAACCACGAAGGCTCCGACGACCACGCCGTAACAGTGGCGCAGCGCGCGGAGGTCCCGGGGTTCCTCCTCCTCGAGGACGGAACCCTGTTTCGTGGTGTCCTGCACGGTGCGCTTTCCACCACCGTGGCCGAGGTCGTATTCACGACCAACATGAGTGGGTACCAGGAAGTGTTCACCGATCCGTCGTATCGCGGACAGATCGTCGTCATGACTGCGCCCATGCTTGGCAACTACGGTGTGAACCCGGCCGATCCGGAGTCGGGGGGCCCGCAGGTGGCGGGCGTCGTCTGCCGCGAGTTGTCGCGCTCGTACTCGAACTGGCGCGCCGAGGGAAATCTCGAACAGTATCTCACCGCCGCGCAAATACCGGTACTGGAAGGCGTTGACACGCGACGCCTCACCCGCCACCTGAGGACCGCGGGCGTGATGCGCGGCGCAATCGGCGCGGGAGAAGCTGCCTCCGATGCGGTCCACGCCGAGCTCGAAGCCTGTCCGTCGATGGAGGGGCTCGATCTCGCGTCACGCGTCTCCACGGACACGCCGTACCGCTGGGGAAACCCGCAGTCGCCACACCACGTCATCGCCTACGATTTCGGTATCAAGCGCAACATTCTGCGCCTGTTCGATGACGCCGAGTGCCGAGTGACTGTCGTGCCGGCACAGACGCCTGCCGAGGAAGTGCTCGAGATGCAGCCTGATGGCGTGTTTCTCTCGAACGGACCTGGCGACCCCGATGCGATCCTGTATGCGCCGGATGCCATTCGCGCGATTGCCGAGCGCGAAGTGCCGATCTTCGGCATCTGCCTGGGTCATCAGCTGCTTGGCCTCACGTTCGGCGCGAGCACCGCGAAGATGCCGTACGGGCATCGCGGGGGAAATCACCCTGTTCGGGAGATCGAGAGCGGCCGGATCCTCATCACGTCGCAGAATCACGGATTCGCCGTGCAGGGAACCGAAACCGCGATTCCCGGGGCTCCGGCCCTCGAGGTGACGCATGTGAATCTGAACGACGGAACCGTGGAGGGACTTCGGCATCGGGAACTGCCGATCTTCGCGGTGCAGTACCATCCGGAGGCGGCTCCAGGTCCTCACGATGCGCGCCCCCTGTTCGGGCAGTTCATGGAAACGGTGCGAAAGTCACGCCCCTGAAGTGGCCCAAGCTCTTGACACACAAGAGTTAACGCGGATATGTTCGCTCAGCGTTTAGCTCCCTCCGCCGCCCGTTCAGAGACATAAGCTCATGACGAAAGCCGATCTGGTCGAGCGTGTGACCGCCCAGATTTCCCGCACGGCGGGGCCAATGATCTCCAAGAAGGACTGCGCGCGCGTGGTCGATTCCTTCCTGGATGCCATCAAGGAAGCGCTCCAGGAGCAGAAGAACATCGAGGTGCGCGGGTTCGGAACGTTCAAGATCCGCCATCGCAAGACGCGCATGGCGCGAAACCCCCGAACTGGCTCGCCCGTCGAGGTGTCCGCGCGGCCCGTGCCCGTGTTCAAGCCGTCCAAGGAGCTTCGCGCAATGGTGGCCAACATCGACATCGCTGATCTGGAGAACGAGGAAGAGGAGTATTCGGAGGCGTAACCTCCGCCTGCACCGATGCTTGCGCCCCGGCCTCCACGTCGGGGCGTTCTTCTTTCCGCAGGGGAACTTTCCTCGCCGCCGTCCGCTCTGTACCATGCAGACATGAGCGTCACCGTCCTCCTCTTCGCTTCGTACGCCGACGCCCTCGGTACCGCCAGTCTCTCGCTCGACCTGCCGAGAGAGGCCACGGTCGCCGACGTGCTGGCGGATCTCCGCCGGCGCCCCGGCGCCGACCGCCTGCCTCCCGCACCGCTCGTCGCCGTGAATCAGCAGTACGCCAGACTGAGCACGCGCCTGCATGCCAACGACGAGGTGGCCGTCATTCCACCGGTGGCGGGCGGATGACTCCGGTTGCGCGCCTGCATCGCGATCCCATCGATTCGGCAGCGCTGATTCGTGCGGTGTCCGGCCCGTCGCATGGTGCCGTGCTTCTCTTTCTCGGCGTCGTGCGCGAGGTGAATGACGGACGCGAGGTCTCCGGAATCGAGTACTCCGCGTATGAGCCGATGGCGGCGCGTGAACTATCGGACATCGCGCAGGCGGCCGAGGTGCGCTTCCCGTCATCGGCTGTGGCGATCGAGCACCGCCTCGGATCGCTCGAGCTCGAGGAAGTGAGTGTCGGCATCGCCGTGGCCCACCCGCATCGCGCGGTCGCGTACGACGCGTCGCGCTGGATCATCGAGGAGCTCAAGCGCCGCGTGCCCATCTGGAAGCGGGAGCAGTATCTGGACGGACAGCGGGAATGGGTCGACCCGACCGGGTGCGTTCCCGCCGGGGCGTTTCCGGAGGCGCTGACATGAATCCGCTCGTCGATCAATTCGGGCGAACGATTCAGTACCTGCGCATTTCCGTTACGGACCGGTGCAATTTTCGGTGCCGCTACTGCATGCCGCTGGAAGGCCTGCCATGGCTGCCCAAGTCGGACATTCTCTCGTACGAGGAGATCGCCGAGATCGTGCGCCAGCTCGCGCCGCTTGGACTTCGGCGCGTGCGGCTCACGGGCGGCGAGCCGACAATCCGGCCGCAGCTTTCGCGCCTCGTCGCAATGCTCCGCGCTGTCGAGCAGGTGGAGGACATCGCGCTCTCCACGAACGGCGTGAAGCTGTCCGAGCTCGCCGGGGAACTGGCCGCGGCCGGTCTCGATCGCGTGAACATCTCGGCCGACAGCCTGCGCGCCGAGCGCATCGTGGCCATCGCGCGCCGCGATCTCGGGTTCGATCCCGTGCGAGCCGCCTCGGCCGCGGAGGCCGCCGGTCTCCACCCCATCAAGCTGAACGTCGTCGTCATGCGCGGCACGAACGACGATGAGGTCGTGGACTTCGCGCGCCTGACGATCGAGCATCCGTGGCACGTGCGATTCATCGAGCTGATGCCCGTTGGCGACATGGAAACGCTGACGGACGAGCACGTGGTACCGAGCGACGAGATCCTCTCGCGCATCACGTCCGAGTTCGGGGCGCTGGAGCCGAACGCGGGACCGGCGCGCGGCAACGGCCCCGCGTCATATGCGCGTATCCCGGGGTCACGGGGAAGCATCGGCGTCATCACCCCGATGACGCACACCTACTGCGGCAGTTGCAACCGCGTGCGGCTCACGGCTGACGGCCGCCTCAGGACCTGTCTGTTCGGCGACCATGAGGTGGACCTGCGGACGCCGCTGCGTGCAAGCATTCCGCTCGAACCATTCGTGCGTCAGGCGATGACCGAGAAGCCGGAGGCGCACGCGCTCCTGTCCCGCCGCAACGGGGGCCTCAAGGCGCTGTCGCAGGTGGGTGGCTGAACGCAGGTGAATCGTGAGAGGTGAGACGTGAGTCGTTAATGCATGCGCGCACAAGCGGCTTCGATTACGCGCCGGTGACGTCTCACTTCTCACGATTCACGTCTCACGGTCGCTCCAAGCCTACCATCCGTCCGCGACGACGATAGTTTTCTGTTGGCAGCACCTCACCTACAGAGATTCGCTCACATGGTCAACAAGATCACGGTCGTTGGAGCCGGCAACGTCGGCGCCACGGCAGCGCAGCGCGTCGCGGAGAAGGAGCTCGCACGCACGGTCGTCATGGTGGACGTCGCCGAGGGGATACCGCAGGGCAAGGCGCTCGACCAGTGGCAGAGCGCGCCGATCGAAGGCTACGATTCGCGAATCGTCGGCACGAACGGCTATGCGGAAACGAAGGACTCCGACATCGTCATCATCACGGCGGGCATCGCGCGGAAGCCGGGCATGTCGCGCGACGACCTTCTGAACACCAACGCCGGCATCGTCAAATCGGTCGCGGAACAGATCGCGAAGTCGTCGCCGAACGCGATCCTCATCATCGTGAGCAACCCGCTCGACGTGATGTGCTACGTGGCCATGAAGGCCTCCGGCTTTCCGCGCGAGCGCGTGATCGGCATGGCGGGTGTGCTGGACACGGCGCGGTACCGCGCGTTCCTCGCCGAGGCGCTGAACATGTCGGTGCGCGACATTCAGGCCATGGTCCTGGGCGGTCACGGCGACACGATGGTGCCGCTGATCTCCTACACCAGCGTGAGCGGCATTCCCATCACGCAGTTGATGGAGAAGAGCACGCTCGACGCGATCGTCGACCGCACGCGCAATGGCGGCGCCGAGATCGTGAAGCACCTCAAGACCGGGTCGGCCTACTACGCGCCGTCGGCCGGTGCGGTGCAGATGGCCGAGGCCATCGTGAACGATCAGCGCCGCATTTTGCCCTGCGCCGCGTGGTTGCAGGGGGAGTACGGCATGAAGGACCTGTTCCTCGGCGTTCCGTGCCTCCTGGGACGCAAGGGGCTGGAGCGGGTAATCGAGGTCGAGCTCACGGCGGACGAGAGGGCGGCGCTGCAGAAGAGCGCCGATGCCGTCCGTGAGCCAATGGCGGCCATCACGTTCTGAGTCATCGGCGGGCGGCGTCCATCGGGCGCCGCCCGCTCTCGTTCATTCCACGGAGCGTTCCATTCGATGTGGGTGTTGACGGTATATCGTTCGACGATCGGCAAGAAGGCGATCATGGCCGTGACCGGCCTCGTGCTGGTGGGCTTCGTGATCGGTCACATGGCGGGCAACCTGCAGGTGTTCCTCGGCGCGTCGAAGATGAACGCGTACGCGTCGTTCCTGAAGAGCCTGGGTGAACTGCTCTGGCTCGCACGCATCGGCCTGTTCGTGGCGCTGGTGCTGCACGTGCTGATGGCGTGGCAACTCACGCGGATGAAGCAGCGCGCGCGGCCCGTGGACTACCAGTCGCGCGCGCCGCAGGTGAGCACGGTGGCGTCTCGCACCATGCGATGGGGCGGCCTGCTGCTCCTCGTGTTCATCGTCTTTCACATCCTGCACTTCACCACCGGGACCGTCTTTCCGTCGGCGAGCACGCCGGACGCGATGTATCCGGTCTGGAGCGCGACGGACGTCTACGGCAACATCATCTCCGCCTTCCGCACGCCGTGGGTCGTCGCGGCGTATGTCGTGGCGATGCTGTTCCTGATGCTTCATCTCTTTCATGGCGCGTGGAGCTCGGTCCGCACGCTGGGCCTCGCACGATCCTCGAACTTTCCGCTGCACCGGCGCGTTGCAACAGTGATCGCGCTGGTTGTATGGCTCGGCTTCAGCGTCATCCCTGTTGCCGTGTTCCTCGGAGTGATCCGCTAGATGCCACTCGAGCTCAAGTCCAAGGTTCCCGCCGGTCCGCTGCCCGAGAAGTGGGATCGTCACCGCTTCGACATGAAGCTGGTGAACCCGGCGAACAAGCGGAAATACACCGTGATCGTCGTCGGCTCGGGGCTCGCGGGCGGCGCGGCCGCCGCCACGCTCAGTGAGCTCGGGTACAACGTCCGCTGCTATTGCTATCAGGACTCGCCGAGGCGCGCGCATTCGATCGCCGCGCAGGGCGGCATCAACGCCGCAAAGAACTACCAGAACGACGGCGACAGCATCCAGCGGCTGTTCTACGACACGATCAAGGGCGGTGACTTCCGAGCGCGGGAGGGAAACGTCTATCGGCTGGCGCAGATCAGCGTGAACATCATCGATCAGTGCGTCGCCCAGGGCGTTCCGTTCGCGCGCGAGTACGGCGGCCTGCTGGCCAATCGCTCATTCGGCGGCGCGCAGGTGTCGCGCACCTTCTATGCGCGCGGTCAGACCGGGCAGCAGCTGCTGCTGGGCGCCTATCAGGCGCTCGAGAAGGAGATCGATCGGGGCGGCGTCCTGATGTTTCCCCGGGCGGAGATGCTCGACCTGATCGTGGTGAACGGGCGGGCGCGAGGCATCGTCGTGCGCGACGAGGTCACGGGCACGATCGAACCGCATCTCGCCGACGCGGTGGTCCTGGCGACGGGCGGATACGGCAACGTCTTTTATCTCTCGACCAACGCCAAGGGCTGCAATGCCACGGCCATCTGGCGCGCCTACAAGCGCGGGGCGGCATTCGCGAATCCCTGCTTCACGCAGATTCACCCCACGTGCATTCCGGTCGCGGGCGACTATCAGAGCAAGCTCACGCTGATGTCGGAGTCCCTGCGCAACGACGGACGGGTCTGGGTGCCGGCGAGGAAGGAGGACTGCGGCAAGGCGCCCGGTGACGTGGCGGAGGCAGATCGCGACTACTTCCTGGAGCGCAAGTATCCGAGTTTCGGAAACCTGTCGCCGCGCGACATCGCCTCACGCGCCGCGAAGGAAGTCTGTGACGAGGGGCGTGGCGTGGGCCCGGGGGGCCGCGGCGTCTATCTCGACTTCGCCGACGCGATCCGGCGCGCGGGAGAGGATCGCATTCGCGAGCGGTACGGCAACCTGTTCGAGATGTATCAGCGCATCACGGATGAGAACCCGTATCACGTCCCCATGCGCATCTACCCGGCCGTCCACTACACGATGGGTGGGCTGTGGGTGGACTACAACCTCATGAGCAACATTCCGGGACTGCACGTGGCCGGTGAAGCGAACTTCTCCGATCATGGCGCGAACCGCCTGGGCGCGAGCGCGCTCATGCAGGGGCTCGCCGACGGCTACTTCGTGCTGCCGAATACGTTGGGCGACTACCTGGCATCCAACAAGCTGGAGCCGGTCGCGACGGACGCACCCGAGGTGGTGGCCGCCGTCGCGGACGTCGCCACACGAACGGCCCGGCTCCTCGGCGTGAAGGGCACGCGTACCGTGGCGTCGTTCCATCGGGAGCTCGGGAAGATCATGTGGGAGTACTGCGGCATGGCCCGTAGCGCGGAGGGACTGCGAACAGCGCTCGAGCTCATTCCAAAGCTCCGAGCCGAGTTCTGGCGTGACGTCATGGTGCCGGGCGAAGGAACGGAGCTGAATCAGACGCTCGAGCATGCGGGTCGCGTGGCGGACTTCCTCGAGCTCGGGGAGCTGATGTGCCGCGATGCGCTGCACCGCGAGGAATCGTGCGGTGGTCACTTCCGGCTCGAGCACCAGACGCCCGATGGGGAAGCGCGCCGCGACGACGACCGGTTCGCCTACGTGGCGGCGTGGGAGTACGCGGGGAACGACGCGCCCGCCGTGCTCAGCAAGGAGCCGCTCGTCTACGAGAACATCAAGCTCTCACAGCGGAGCTACAAGTGAGTGGACTCATGAACCTGACGCTGAAAGTGTGGCGGCAGCGGGGGCCGACCGCGGACGGTGGGCTGCAGGAATATCAGGCGACGGACATCAGCCCGGAAATGTCCTTTCTGGAGATGCTCGACACGGTGAACGAGCGGCTGATCGCGAAGGGCGAGGTGCCGATCGCGTTCGATCACGACTGTCGCGAGGGGATCTGTGGTTCGTGCGGGATGATGATCGACGGAGTCGCGCACGGTCCGATGAAGGGAACGGCCACCTGCCAGCTCCACATGCGCAGCTTCAAGGATGGCGACACCGTCGTGATCGAGCCGTGGCGCGCGCGCGCGTTTCCGGTGATCAAGGATCTCGTCGTCGACCGCGGGGCCCTCGACCGGATCATCGGCGCCGGCGGTTACGTCTCGGTGTCGACCGGTGGCGCCAAGGACGGGAACATCATCCCGGTGCCGAAATCGGACGCGGACTGGGCCATGGATGCGGCGGCGTGCATCGGGTGCGGAGCGTGCGTGGCGGCCTGCCCAAACGGTTCCGCATCGCTCTTCACGAGTGCCAAGCTGTCGCACCTGGGACTGCTGCCGCAGGGTCAACCCGAACGATATCGGCGCGCACTCAAGATGGTCGCCCAGATGGACATCGAGTCGTTCGGCGGATGTACACTGTACGGTGAATGCCAGGAGGCGTGCCCGAAGGACATCAGCATCGACTTCATTTCGCGAATGAATCGCGACTTCCTGTACGCCGCTGTCACCACGAGCGCGGACTCGGGTGCCGGCGGCGACGGCGGCTGACGCCGGCCCCTCACTGCTGGAGGTCTGATCCATGACGAATCCGCCACCACCCGCCGGTACGCCGAACGACAAGTCGCGGACCGCACCGGAGGCGGCGCTCGGGGGCGCGGACGCCGTGCAGAAGACGACGTATGTCACTGGCAGCGGCACCGAGCCCGAGCGCCAACCGGCCGGTCCGGCATCGAATCTCAAAGGCCAGTCCGGAGCGGCACCCAACGCCACCTGGGCAATCCTCGTCTTTCTCGCCGTGGCGGCGGTGCTGGTCTACGTGTTCGGCTTCGGTCGCTAGCGGGTCGCGTCACCCGTTTCACTCGCGGCAGAGGTTCACCACGACGACGCGCCGGCGGAGGTCCGCTGGCGCGTCGTCGTGTGCGCGGCCTGCTCCCCTCGCGGAACCCGGCGCGACGAGACAACTTCGCGCGGCGGCCTCGCTTCCCCCTTCCGGAGACACGTGTGCGGATTGCTCGACGCCTTCTCCACCTGAATCTCGTCGTGGCACTCGTCGTCGCGGTCCACGTCACGACCTCGCAGGCCCAGGCGCCCGCCGTTGCCGATTCCGGCGTCGCGGCGAGATACGTCAAGCGCGAGATCTCGATCCCGATGCGCGACGGCACGAAGCTCTTCACCGCCATCTATGCGCCGCGCGACAGCGCGCGGCGGTATCCGATCATGCTCATGCGGACCCCGTACGGGGTGGCACCGTACGGGGCGTCGGCGTATCCGTCGGCGCTGGGGCCGTGGAAGGCGTTGCAGGACGACGGGTACATCTTCGTCAACCAGGACGTTCGCGGCCGGTACATGAGCGAGGGCTACTACCAGTTCATGACACCGCACATTCCCGTGAAGCGCGGGCAGCAGGACGTGGACGAATCGAGCGACACGTACGACACGATCGACTGGCTCGTGAAGAATGTCTCCGGCAACAATGGCCGAGTGGGAACGTGGGGCAATTCCGCACCGGGATTCTTCGTGGCGGCCGGGCTTCCGGATGCGCATCCGGCGCACAAGGCGGCCTATCCATCGGCGCCGATGATCGACTGGTACCTCGGTGACGATCGGCATCACAACGGCGCGCTCACCCTCGCGCAGACCTTCAACTTCCTGAGCGGGTTCGACCAGCCGCGCGCCGGACTCATCACGGCCTATCCCTCGCGTCCCGACTTCAGCACGTCGGACGGCTACAACTTCCACCTGCGTACCGGGCCGACGAAGCGCTATTCGCAAGACTGGCTGCAGGGTCGAGTGGCGTTCTGGGATTCGATCATGGCCCATCCCAACTACGATGCCTACTGGCAGCGGCGCGGCATCTGGAAGCACATGCGGAATATCAAGCCCGCCGTACTGACCGTGGGGGGCTGGTACGACGGCGAGGACCCCTATGGCCCGCTCCGCCTCAACCAGTCGCTCGAAGAGATGAGCGCGGCCACCCCGCGCACCTTCGTGATGGGACCGTGGACGCACGGTTCATGGAATCGCAGCGACAACGATACGCTGGGCGTCCTGAAGTTCGGCAGCAAGACCGGACAGTTCTTCCGCGACAGCATCGGATTTCCCTTCTTCTCCTGCACCTTGAAGGACCGCTGCGGTACGCCACTTCCAAAGGTCGCTGCGTTCCAGACCGGTGCGAACCAGTGGCGTACATTCGATGCGTGGCCACCGCGCCGCGTGGTGCCGCAGTCGATCTACCTGCGCGAACGCGGCCGGCTCGCGTTCGAGAAGCCGACCGCGAGCACG
>JANLTI010000168.1:0-2384 GCA_031362845.1 Gemmatimonadaceae bacterium
GAGCACCGCTCGGCAGTTCACGTCCACCATGTCGAGCTCGGGTTGGAGCGGCCCGTCGATCAATGGGCCGGAGGTGCCGAATCCCGCCGCGGCCACGAGCAGTCCCGCGTCGAGCTCTGACGTCGCCGCGCTGATCACCGCGACGGCGTCAGCTCGTGCGAGATCGACGGTGATGACGAGCGTCGAGACACGATGCTTCGCCCGCAGCTCGCCGGCGATCTGCTGGAGAATCTCGCCACGTCGTGCAACGAGCACGAGGTTCATGCCCGACGCCGCCAGGTCGTACGCGAACGCGCGACCAATGCCATCCGACGCGCCGGTCACGACGGCCCACGGCCCGTAGCGCGACACGAAGCGCGCCTGCTTGCCCGACCGGGGGTGCGTGGACGATCGACTCTCGGCCGCACCCGCGCCCACTGCCTCGATACCTCGATCGACCGCATTGCCAGCACGCATCGGCAAACTCCTGTCAGGTCTCAGATTGTTTCCTGCTGCCCGCGCTTCAGCATGCCGCGAATCAGCACGTCGTTCATGAGCGCGGCGGTCTTCCGGATGTCGCGCCACTCGACCGCTCCGTGCTCCCGCTTCACCACGTGCAGCGCAATCAGCCCGTGCAGCGACGACCAAGCGATCTGCGCCAGCTCCTCGGCGTCATCGAGCTTCCGCCAGAGACGCCCGGTCGCGATCGCGGCAGCACAGGTCTCACGCAGGAATGCGTACGCATCCTCGCCCGGGTCGCCGCGAGCGGCGCCCGGCTCGACATGGCCCACATGGCGCGTCATGAACAGCAGCTGGTACTGCATGGGGTGGTCGATCGCGAACGTGACGTAGGCCTTTCCGACGCGCCGCAGCCGCTCGATGGGATCCTCGATCCGCCCCACCTTCTGGAACGCCCCCGCGAGTGCGCGGAAGTCGGCCGTACACAACTCGGTGAGCAGCGCCTCCTTGTTCCGGAAGTGGTGGTAGATGGCCGTCGGCGTGTACTCGATCTCCGCGGCAATCGCGCGCATGGTGGTGGCCTCATGGCCGTGGCGCACGAACATTTCGCGCGCCGCCTCCATGATCCGCTCGCGCGTCTCCGCTCGCTCGCGAGTGCGGCGCTCCGTGCTACCCATGCCTGGACGAGTGACGTCTCATAACAGTGGTCATATACCTAACAACGTTAGGTAACTTCGTCAAGAAGCCTGGTTCACCAGGCAGCGACTGCTCCGAGTGAACGCCTCGGAAGCTTGCCATCTCAAAGCACGGCGCTTCGCCCGACCTACCGACCTACCCACCTACAGGATCAGCAGCCCCTGCCGCGCCGCCGCCACCACCGCTTCCGCTCGGCTCCGCGCATGCAGCTTCTCGTACACGGACGCGACGTGCGTCTTCACGGTGTGCTCGGTGATCCCGAGACGCGCCGAGATGCCCTTGTTCGCCAGGCCCTCCGCGAGCAGGGCGAGCACTTCCCGCTCCCTCGGCGTCAGCACCGCGGCGCCCGGTGCGCGCTCGGACGCCACGGTGTCGCGCTCGCCCCGCCCCACGAGCTCCACCAGCGCGTCACTCGGCATCACGGAGAGTCCGGCGACGACGGCACGAACCGCGGCCATCAGCGTGTCGCGATCCGCGTCCACCGACAGCACGGCCTGCGCACCGTCGCGCACGGCGTCGGCCACCGCTGGCGGCTCGAGCGACGCGAGCAGCACGACGAGCGGAACGGCTGAGGACGAGGCGTCGAGATCATCATCGTCGCCCAACGACAGTTCCATGCGACGATGCGCACCAGGCCTCGGCGCCCACAGCATGACACTCACGTCGCCGCCCGTGGTCGCGTCCGATCCGGCCATACCGTCCTCGCGCGACGGACCCGCCGCACTCGCGTCGACGACGAGCATGTCGGGCTCCGACGCGATCAGCGACATGAGCCCGGCCTGCACCACCGGCGAGTCCGCCACCACCGCGACGCGAAGCACCAGCGGCGTGACTACGCGGCGCGGCGAGACTGTCCGGACATTGCCGGCAAGTGGATCTCGCAGCTCATTCGCTTGCCGGCCCGCCCGACATCGAGGCGCAGCGTGCCACCCGCACCCGCCGCGTCGATCAGCTCGGACAACTCGCCTGGCGACGCAAAGGGCCGACCGGCATGCCCCAGCAACAGGTCGCCCTGTTTCACTCCCGCTCGCGCGGCGGCGGCGTCAGTATCGGCGCTCAGCACCAGCAGCGCGACGGACTCTTCTCGGCCACCCGTCGTGGTGCGCACTCGAACGGGCCGCACGTTGACGCCGAGCGTTGGACGCGGCGCGGCGCGCGACACCATTCGCGTCACGACGTCGGTGGAGATGGCGACGCCGAGTCCGCCGACGATCATGCTGTTGACGCCGACGATTCGCCCCTGCGCATCC
>JANLTI010000061.1:0-3107 GCA_031362845.1 Gemmatimonadaceae bacterium
GCTCGCGCCATCGCCAGGTCGGCGCCGCGGAGGATGTGCTCGGGCAGCTCGCTGGCCGTGGTGCTCAGCGCGATGCCGATGCTCACGGTGAGCGACAGATCTTCGTTGCCGATTCTCGTCGGCTGCGCGAGCGTCCGGCGAAAGCGTTCGGCGAGTGCCTCGGCCACTTCCGACGACTCGACGCGTTCGATCAGCACGGCGAATTCATCGCCGCCAAGACGTGACACGGTGGCGTCGGCGCCGGCGATCTGACGGAGCCGGCGACCGAGCGAGACGAGCAGCTGATCGCCCACATGATGACCGAACCGCTCGTTCACGGCGCGGAAATCGTTCACGTCCAGGAAGTACACGGCTACGAGACCAACCGGATCCGGGTCGACGAGATTGTTGGTGTGGAGCTTTGCCGCCGGCTGTGGCGAGGGCTCGCGCGCGAGCGCGTACCGGAGGCGGTCGAGCAGCAGGGCACGGTTGGCGAGCCCCGTGAGCACGTCGTGCGAGCTGTTGTAGCTGATCCAGCGCTCGTTCGCCTCGTGCGCGGCCAGCGAGTGTCGCAGCTCGTAATCGGCCGCCGCCGTGGACGCGAACTGCTGGAGCATGTCCAGATCATCGTCGTTCCACTTCGTCGGCTGCGGATACGCGCCCACGAACACGCCGAGCACGGAGCCGTTCGTCGCGATGATCGGCACGCCGAGCAGCGACCCGATGCCGAGCTCCGCCGCCGCGGCGATCTGCTCGCCCGGAAGGTCGCGGGTCATGTCGGACATCTCGATCGCGCCGGCGCTGATCAGCTCCACGATCCCGGAGCGCCAGAACGCGCCCGCGTCGTGCACCGCCCAATCTGGCACGGATTGACCGGCGCCGAAGCAGCGCCGGTCGTCGTTGGTGAGAATGATGACGGCGAAGGGCGCTCGCAGCGCGGAGGCCGCGAGTGCGACGAGTCGCTCCATCGCCGCCGCGAGTGGTCCATGCAGCGCGAGCAACGCCTGCGCTTCCGCCACGGGAGGCGGAGGGGCGTGAACGGGCAGCGAGTGGACGGGCGAGGGCGATGCCATGGTGATGTATGACGGCCCGTCGCCTACGGCGTAACCGCGGGAACCGCTCGGGTCACCCGCCAGTCACGCGTCGATCACTCGCCGTACGGGATCCAGATGTTCTTGACCTGAGTCGCTTCGCGCAGGAAATCCCGGCCTTCGCCCTCTGCGCTCGACATCCAGCGCTTCGGCTCCCACCTGGCGAACGTCCGCTTCATGTTGCCCGCGGATGCCAGCTCCACGGCCTTTACGCCCTCGCGCGCGCCGAAGTACCACACCGCGTCCACGTCGTCGTGCTCGGCGAGCGTCTTCGCGAGCGAATCCTTGCTCCCTGTGACGATGTTCACCACGCCGGCTGGCACATCGGAGGTCTCGAGCACCTGATAGAAGTCGGTCGCGGCGAGCGGCGCTTTCTCCGACGGCACCGCGACGACCGTATTGCCGACGGCGATCGCGGGGCCGATCACCGAGATCAACCCGAGCAACGGGTATTCGTCGGGCGCGATGAGCCCCATCACGCCGATCGGCTCGTTCATCGCGAGCGCGACGCCGCGCATCGGCACCTGATGCACAAGACCATCGTACTTGTCGGCCCACGCGCCATACGTGAACAGGCGGCGGACGCACGCGTCCACCTCGGCGACACCGTCGCCACCGGTCATCGCCGTGATGCGCGCCGCAAATTCGGACGAGCGCGCCGCAAGATTCTCCGCGATGTAGTAGAGGATCTGCGCGCGGGTGTGCCCCGTCGCCTTGCTCCAGGGGCCGAGTGCGGCGTGTGCCGCCTCCACCGCATTGCGGATGTCCTTGCGGTTGCCGTCGCCCACCTCCCCGAGCACGTGCCCCTGCGCGCTGATGACCCGGGTGGAGTATCCGGAATCGGGACGCGCCTGCTTGCCGCCGACGAACAGCTTGGCCGTGCGGTCCACGAGTGGGCCACGATCGGGGTCATCCAGTTCGGCCGCGCGCCGGATCGGCCGCACGGACGCCTTGGCTGCCGCACGCGCGCCGATGCGCGCGGACGCCTTGGCCGCGCGACCAACGGCAAGATCGTCCGTGCCGTCGTCGGCGCGGTCGCGCTCGAGATACTCGTACATCCCCTCGCGCCCACCTTCACGCCCGAATCCCGATTCGCGATAGCCGCCGAAGCCCGCTGCGGCGTCGAACAGGTTCGTGGAGTTGATCCACACGACACCCGCCTTGATCTTCGGCGCGATGTCGAGCGCGAGGTTGATGCTCTCGCTCCACACGCTCGCCGCGAGACCGTACTGCGTGTTGTTGGCCAGCTCGACCGCCTCGCTCGGCGTGCGAAAGGTCATCGCCACGAGTACCGGTCCGAAGATCTCCACCTGCGCGATGGACGACGACGGTTGCACGTTCGTGAACAGCGTGGGCGGGTAGAAGCAGCCTTCGGTTGGACACGCCCACGACGGCTGCCAGAAATCGGCGCCCTCGGTCTTGCCCTGTTCGACCAACGCGCGGATGCGCTCGAGCTGTACCGGAGCGACAATCGCGCCCATGTCCACCGACTTGTCGAGCGGTGAGCCGAGTCGCAGCGTCTCCATGCGCGCGCGGAGGCGTGCGTACAGCCGGTCGGCGATCCCTTCCTGCACGAGGAGCCGCGAGCCCGCGCAGCAGACCTGGCCCTGATTGAACCAGATCGCGTCGACCACGCCTTCCACCACCGAATCCAGATCGGCGTCGTCGAACACGATGAACGGCGACTTGCCGCCCAGCTCGAGCGACAACTTCTTGCCGGACCCCGCGGTGGCCTTGCGGATGATGCGGCCCACCTCGGTGGAACCGGTGAAGGCGATTTTATCGACGCCGTCGTGCGCGACGATGGCGGCGCCCGTGTCGCCATCGCCGGTGAGCACGTTCAGCACGCCGGCCGGCAAGCCCACCGATTCCGCCAGCTCGGCGAACAGGAGTGCAGTGAGCGGCGTGAACTCGGCAGGCTTGATGACGATCGTGCACCCCGCGGCGAGCGCGGGCGCCACCTTCCACGCCATCATCAGCAGCGGGAAGTTCCACGGAATGATCTGGCCTACCACGCCGGCGCCATGATGGCCCTCG
>JANLTI010000223.1:0-18216 GCA_031362845.1 Gemmatimonadaceae bacterium
CGGTGGCAAGCAGGGTGTCCAGTGCCCTCAGGTGCGTCTGCAACTCGCGCGCGAGCAGTCGCTGGACCTCGAGGTGCTGGTCCGTCGGCTTGAAGTCGCTGCTCGCCATGCCATTCGCGAGGTAGCCGAGCTTCGAGATGAGGCTCGATCCGAACCGCACACCGTCCTGGCCGCGCCCCGTGAGGCGCAGGTCCACGAGGTTCATCTCGAGCGCCGTCAGCTTGTCGTGCAGCGCGACGGCCGACGAGCGAACGGTGGCGTCGCTCGCACCGTGGCCGAGGCTGTCGAGCTGTACCCGAAGTGCCTCGATGCGATGCACCGCGTCCGCCGCGACCTCGAGATTCCCGCTCAGCGACACCAGCGCACGCGTCTGCGCGGCGATGTCCGCCTCCGTGCCGCCGGAGTTGGGGTCCTTCCGCACGACCAGAGGCTGCGAGTCACGCACGCTTCCAGCCGAGAGGCGCACGAGATAGCGGCCAGGCGCCGCGAGCAGACTGAAGGTGCTGGTGCCGGGCGCCACGCGGCCGGTGGAGCCGGCAGCGATGTCCGGCGCGTACATCGGCGACGTGCGAAGACGCACCTGCGTCGTCGAATCGTGGCGCAGGTCCCAATGGACTCGGTTGATGCCCGCCACGTTCGTGCCGGTGAGCGTACGGACCACCACGCCACGCGGGTCGACGATGGCGAGCTTCACCGACGTGGAGTCGGCGAGCGGCGCCTTGAGGAAGTAGTTGATGGACGCGCCGTACTCCGGATTCTCTCCGGTGGTGGGGTCGTCGTACGTAGTGGACGGCGCGGTGATGGGCCGGAATCGATAGGCGGCGCGAAGCGGAAACAGGTGCGCTGCGCTCGCGAGCACGGCGGGTGTCATGGCGCGCAGCGCGCCGATGTCGTCCATGATGTAGAAGCCGCGCCCGTAGGTGGAGATCACGAGGTCGTCGAAGTGCTCCTGCACCACGATCCCGGAGACAGGCGCGTGTGGCAGGTTGTTCTGCAGCGGCTGCCACCGCTCGCCGTCATCGAACGACACGTAGAGGGCGTTCTCCGTCCCCAGGTACAGCAACCCGCGCCGCTTCGGATCCTCCTGGATCACCTTTGCATAGCTCAGCATGCTCTTCGGAATGCCGTTCGTGATGCTCTTCCACGTCCGACCGTAGTCCGACGTGCGATAGACGAACGGATCGCGATTGTTCATCTGATGGAAGTCGACGGTGAGATACGCTGTGGCCGCGTCGTACCGTGACGGCACGATGCTGCGCACGGAGCCCCACGGCGGCAGGTTGGGCAGGTTCCGCGTCACGTTCGTCCAGGTGCGCCCGTCGTCGCGCGTGAGCTGCACCAGTCCGTCATTCGTCCCCACCCAGATGAGTCCCTTCTCGCGAGGTGACTCGGCAAGCCCGTACACCACGCCGGCGTATTCCACGCCGATGTTGTCCGGCGTGAGTCCACCCGAGCTGCCCTGTCGCGAGCGGTCGTTGAGGGTGAGGTCCGGCGAGATCACCTGCCACGACTGCCCACCGTCGCGCGTGCGGTGCACATGCTGGCTGCCGGTATAGATGGTGTTGTGATCGTGCGGCGAGATGTGCAGCGGCGCATCCCACACGAACCGGTAGCGCACGCCCTCGGCAGGACCATTCGATTGCTGCGGCCAGACTTCCACGTTGCGGAACTGCCGGCGGTCCTCGTCGAACCGGACGACGATCCCGCCCACCATGCCCGAGCCAGACGCAGTGGACCAGACGACCTTTGAGTTGAGGGGATCCGGCGTCGCCCACCCGCTCTCACCGCCACCGACGGAATGCCACATGCCGCGCGAGATGCCCGCGCCACGCCCTCCGGACACGCGTGAGTTGGAGGGACCACGATACGACGGCTCGTCCTGCTTGTTGCCGAGCACGTTGTAGGGAATCTCGTTGTCCACCGTGACGTGGTAGATCTGCGCGTTCAGCAATCGCTGGCGGTACCAGGTGCGCCCGCGGGTCTGGGTGATGGAGAGCCCCTGATCGTGCGCGACGATCTGCCGAGCAGCGTTGGTGGGATCGATCCAGATGTCGTGGTGATCGCCGCCAGGTGCCATCGCGCCCGACAGCGTCGTGATCGTCGCCCCGCCGTCGGTGGACTTGGCGAATCCGTTCGTCAGATAGTAGGTCTCGTCGGAGCTGTCCGGCGCCACCGCCATGCGCGCGTAATAGTGCGCGCGGCCCATGGCGTTGCGGTCGCGACTGATGAGGGTCCACCGCTCGCCAGCATCGTCGCT
Organism: Gemmatimonadaceae bacterium; assembly: GCA_031362845.1. Classification (GTDB taxonomy): domain Bacteria; phylum Gemmatimonadota; class Gemmatimonadetes; order Gemmatimonadales; family Gemmatimonadaceae; genus AG11. The sequence goes on from JANLTI010000223.1 coordinate 2,258, forward strand.
CCGCCAGAGTTGACCGCTCTCGGTCGCCTGGCCGTTCCAGGGAATGCCGTCCCCGGTCTCGATCAGCGCATAGACGCGGCGCGGATTCGACGGCGCAATGGCCACGGCCACCTTGCCGACTGGCTTGGTCGGGAGACCGCGCCCAGTGAGCCGGGCCCACGTCGCGCCGCCATCGCGCGAGACGAACAGTCCACCGCCGGGTCCACCACTCGTGCGTCCCCAGGTGCGAATCTCGAGTTGCCACATGCCCGCGTAGAGCACCTGCGGGTCAGCAGGATTCATCGCCAGGTCGGAGCAGCCGGTATTCTCGTCCACGAACAGCACCTTCGTCCACGTCGTGCCACCGTCAGTCGTGCGGAATACGCCGCGCTCCGGCTGCGGTCCGTAGGCGTGTCCGAGCGCGCACACCAGCACGATGTTCGGATCCGTTGGATGCACGATGGTGCGCGGGATACGCCCCGTCTTCTCCAGTCCCATGAGCGTCCAGCTCTTGCCGGCGTCCACTGACTTGTACGCACCCTGGCCTACCGAGATGTGCGAGCGAATCTTGCCCTCACCGGTGCCGGCCCAGACGACGTTGGGGTTGGACCGCGCAACGGCGAGCGAGCCGATGGACTGCACGGGCTGCGCATCGAACAGCGACGCCCACGTCACCCCGCCGTCGACGGTCTTCCACACTCCGCCCGACGCGGCGCCGACGTAATACGTGAGCGGGTCGCCCGGAATTCCGGCCGCGGAGGTGAAGCGGTTCCCTTCGGGTCCGATGGTGCGCCAGCGCAGTTGCCGATAGAGATCAGGCGAGATGACGGGCGATGCCGATGTCTGCGCCTCGGCGGCAGCGTTGGCGACGACAAGGAGCGAGACGATGACGAGTCGACGACCGGCGGTCGTGCGGCCTCCCGTCGAACGTCGAGCAGATCGAGGGGCGCTCATTCGCGCACCCTGTCGACCCACGAATCACCGGTGATCATCCGTACGACCCGCCCACTGTCCTCCACGAAGCGCACGACCTCGCCCACCGGCCCACCGCCGCCGGGTGCCGTGAAGCGGAACTCGCCGTTTCCGAGCGGCTCGAGCTGCACGGTGTTCTCCAGGTTGGTGGCATTGGGTGTCAGGATCACGAGTCGACCATTGAGCAGCACGACTTCGGAATCGCCGCTGGGACCGCGGTACGAGCCGGCGAATCGCGCCCACGCGGGATTCCACGCGACCACATCTGGTGCGACCGGGCGGGATCTGGCGACCGCTTCGCCCACCGTGCTCATGAGCTGCATGGCGATGTCATTCGGGTTGGAGTCATTCGTGTTCGTCAGCACGATCACGCCGACCTTGCTGTCGAGCTGAATCAACGTCTGCGTGGTGTAGCCGGGATATCCGCCACCGTGACCGACGTAGGTCTTGTCGCGCACGCGACTCACGGCAAAGCCGATCGCGCTGCCCTGGGTCCAGTTGTTCTCGAGCATCCGCACGCGGTGCATCTCGCGCAGCGAGGCGGTGCCGAGAATGCGCTGCCCGCCTCGCGGTCCGGTCGAGAACTGTGCCGACACGAACCGGGCCATGTCGCCCACGGTGGAGGTGATGCCAGTGGCGGCGCCCATTCCCCGCGCGTCGACGAAGGGCATGACAGCGCGCGAGCCGTCTGGCATGCGCCGACCGTAGCCCACCGCCAGTCCGCTCGCCTTCTGGTCCACACTGGACGCGCCCATGCCGAGCGGCTGGAAGATGTTCGCCGTGACGTAATCGGCCCAGCGCTGCCCACTCACCGATTCCACGATCATGCCCGCGAGGGAGTAGGCGAGATTGGAGTACTTCCATCGCACTTCCGGGGCGTAGGCGGCCTGGCGGTCCGCGACAAGCGTGCGCAACTCGTCCTGCGTCGGAAACTCGTACGTGGTCCAGTGCGGACCCGCTTCACGTGGCAGTCCCGAGCTGTGCGTCAGCAGTTCAGCAATCGTGATGGGAGGATCGTCCGCCGCGGCGCGCTTCACACGGAACCAGGGCAGATACTGCGCGGCCGGATCGTCGAGCCGCAGCTTCCCCTGCTCGCGCAGCTGCATGATCGCGGTGGCCGTGAACAGCTTGCTGTGTGATGCCATCCGGAACTTCGTGGCGGCCGTCATTGGCTGCCTGGCCTGCATGTCCGCATATCCGAATCCGGCGGTCCACACGAGCTCCTGGTCGTGGACGACGCCGACGACCACTCCGGGCAGGCCGCGGTAGGCGATCTGTCCCTCCATCCACGACGAGAACAACCGCTTCGCGCCCTCCACGTCCGACCCGACGACGGCGCTCAGTCCCGCTCCCGTGCTTTGCGCCGATGCCGCTCGTGCGACCTCGGCCAGCAGCACCACGACCACGAGGAATCGACGCAGCATCGTACGCATTGCACTCATTGGCCAGGCCTCACTCAGAGGAGGAAATCCCGCGCTGCTCCGCGGCCAGTATGGAGCGCACCCACGGGATGGGCAACCGAGAAGCGCGCATACGCCCGCGCGACCGTGCGATATCTTCCTCGCCTACCGGGCAATGGGAGAGGTCGTCGTGCCGCATGTCTCCGCGAAGCGCATCATCATCGGCGCCCAGTCGCACGCCGCCATCGCCGAGGCGCTGCAACGCGCGCGTCCGGATCTGGCGCTGCGCGGCAGCCGATACACCGACGTCACGGCCGACGATCTGTCCTGGGGCGATACGTACATCGGTTTTCGACGGCCGCCGCTCGAAACCATGGGCAACATCCGTTGGGTGCACTGTACAGGGGCCGGCGTGGACGCGTGGCTCCTGCCGGAGGAGCTGTCACGGGACATCCTGCTCACGCGCTCGTCCGAATCCTTTGGGCCGATGATCGCCGAATGGGCCGTGGCGAGATCGCTGGCGTTCTCGCAGCAGCTGCTGGATCTCGCGCACGAACAGCGGCAACGCGAGTGGACGCCGCGGGACGTCGCCATGGTGCGCGGTACGACGGCGGTGGTCGTGGGTACGGGCGACGTGGGAACGCACGTCGGCCGACTGTACCGAAACCTCGGGTGCGAGGTGCTCGGCATCTCACGCTCTGGAGCGGGCGACGGATCGGTGTTCGCCGAGTGCGCGACTGCAACGTCGCTCGCGGCGTTCGCCTCGCGAGCAGACTGGCTCATTTCCACGCTGCCCCTGACGCGCGACACACGAGGCCTGATTGGGCGAGATGTGCTCGGGTCGTGCCGGAATGCCGTGTTGCTGAATGCGGGTCGCGGCGCGGTGGTGGACGAGACGTTGCTGCCGGAAGCCCTCGACAAGGGCTGGCTGCGAGGCGCCGCACTGGACGTGTTCGAGACCGAGCCGCTACCGGTGGCGTCACCGCTGTGGACGGACGCTCGCGTGATGATCTCGCCGCACATCTCCGGCATCACGACGACGCACGGCGCGGCGGCGGGCTTCCTCGACTGCCTCGAGTCGCTCGAACGTGGAGAGCGGCCTCGGTGGATCGTGGATCGCGATCGCCAGTACTGACCGCACCACGCCGCGTCAGGACGCGAGCGCGCGACGTCCGAACCGTGCGTCGCCGATCATGTTGCAGCAGAGCACCGTGACGAAGATGAAGGCGCCAGGCACGACGGCGAGCCATGGCTCGCTGGTCATGGTGGTTTGTGCCTGATAGAGCATGTTGCCCCAGCTTGCGGCGGGGGGCTGTACGCCGACGCCGAAGAAGCTGAGGGCGCTCTCCAACAGGATGCCACGCCCCACGGCCAGCGTGAGCGAGACGGCGGCGGTCGGGAGTACGCCGGGCAGCACGTGTCGCACCAGCACCCTTGGCGCGGAACCGCCAAGCGCTCGCGCCGCGACGACGAAGTCCCGCGTCTTCACCGACTGCACTTCGGCCCGGACAACGCGGCTCGTTTCCATCCAGCCGGCGGCGCCCACGAGCACGATGAGTAGCGGGACTCCCGGTGTGAGCACCGCAGCCGCGATCATCAGCAGGGGGAGTCGAGGCACCGAAAGCATCGCGTCCGTGCCTCGCATGAGGACCGCATCCGTGGCGCCGCCCGCGTAACCGGCGAGGGCGCCGACCGTCACGCCGATGGCGGCGCTCAGTGCTGCGGAGACGAGCCCGATGGCGAGCGAGACCCGTGCACCGAAGAGCACGCGCGTGAGGAGGTCCCGCCCCAGCTCATCCGTGCCGAACCAGTGCTGGGCGGATGGCCCGGCGCGTCGCTGCGCGAGGTCGATGACGTCGACACCGTACGGTGCGACGTACGGCGCGAGCAGCGCGAGGAAAATGAGCAAGCCGAGCGCGGCCGCAGCGCCTGACACCGCGAGGCGGCCGTCGCGATGCACGGTGATCATGTCTCGCCGCGCGTGCGCGGATCGAGCGCATGCACGACGATATCGGCCACCAGATTGAGGACCGCCACCGCCACGGAGCCGCACATGAGGAACGCCATCAGCACCGTGTAGTCGCGCTTGGCCAGTGCTTCGGTGAACAGGCCGCCAACGCCCGGCCAGGCAAAGACGCTTTCGGTGACGACCGCGCCCGACGCCATCATCGATGCATCGAGCAGCACGACCGTGACGAATGGCAGCAGTGCATTGCGGAGTGCATGCCGCGTCACGATGCGTCGTTCGCTCACGCCGCGGCTTCGCGCTCCCATGATGAACGGCTCGCGGAGCGCCTGTCGCATGGACGATCGCAGATAGCGCGACCAGGCCGCCGCATGCGCGACGGCGAGTACCGCGGCCGGAAGGACGAGATGCGCCAGACGATCGAGCGCACCGGCGCCGCCGAATGTGGAACGGCCGGACGACGGCAGCCAGCCGAGCGCATTGGCGAAGACCAGCTGGAGAACGAGCCCCAGCCAGAAGACGGGGAGGGAGATGCCGGCGACGGCGCCGAACGTGGCGACGCGGTCGACGCCGCGTCGCGTGGACGACACGAGCGCCACGATCGTCGCCACGAGCACGGCGACGAGTGACGAGATGCCGACGAGCTGCAGGGTGGCGGGCACCCGCTCGAGCAGGCGATCCATGACGGGGCGACCGTCGGTGTAGCTGTAGCCCCAGTCGCCGACGACGAAGGCGCGGAGCCACGCGAGATACTGCGCCGCAAGCGGTCGGTCGAGCCCCATCTGGCGGCGCAGCCGCTCGATGTCCTGCGGGCGCACGTTCGGGTTGTCGAGATACAGCGAGAGTGGTCCGCCCGGGGCGGCATGGATGAGCGCGAAGACAAGCAGCGACACGATGAACAGCAGCGGTACCACCTGCATCGCGCGGCGGCTGGCGAACGACACCATGCCACTCACGTCAGCGCTGCCGCGCCGGCATCACGGCGCGCCGCCCACGATGTTCCACTCGTGCACATTCCAGAACGGACCCGCGTTGCTGGGATTGCCCTTGAACTGCCTAAGCGTCGCGGGCACGGCGTCGATCTTGGAGGTGTTGTAGAGAAAGAGCTCCGGCACGAGCGTCGCGACCCGCTGCTGCACCTGCCGCAGCAACTCACGACGCGTCGTCCGATCCACCGTCCGGTCCGACGCGTACAGCAGCCGAGTCAGCTCCGCATCCTCGAGGTAGTCGATGTTGCGGCCGGCGGGAGGCATCTTGTCCGCGGCGAAGAAGGTGGTGATCTCCGGGTCGGCGCCCTGCTGCCACCAGTGGAGCATCGCATCGAAGTCGCCGCTGAACCAGACGGTGCTGATGGAGGTGCCATCGATCAACTTCACCTGCGCATCGACCCCGACGTCCTTGAACTGCTTCTGGATGGCCTGCGCGACGTTCTCACGGATGGCGAAGCCGGCCTGCGTGATGATGGTGAACGCCAGGGCGTTGCCGTCCTTGGCGCGAACGCCGTTGGCCCCGGTCCGCCACCCGGCGTCGTCCAGCAGGGACCTCGCCGTGGCCGGGTCGAACGCGTAGGTCGCAACGTTCGGCTCGTAGGCCCACGACAGGGGCTGGATGGGCCCGTTCACGGTGGTGACGAGCCCGTCGAGGATCGTCCGGACGAGCAGCTCGCGGTCGATGGCATGCGCGAGCGCTCGGCGCACGCGCACGTCGGCGAACGGTGGAAAGTGTCGCTGGTTGAGGGTGACGTGTTCATACCCGTTGCCCAGCACCTGGTTGAGGCGAAGCGAAGGCACCGTCTTCAGCTCGCGCACCTTGTCCCACGGCACGAGTGGCACGAGGTGCACCTCGCCCGCCTTCAGCTGGTTGATCCGCGTGGTGGTATTGGCGAGGAATCGGAAGAGGATGCGGTCGATCTTCGGGAACGCGGCACCACGCCAGTAGTTCGGTGCCTTCTCCAGCAGCACGTATTCGCCGGTCTTCCACTCCGCGACGCGATACGGGCCGGTGCCCAACGGACGGCGATTGTAGTCGGTGGCCTTGTCGATGTCGCGCCCCTGGAGGAGATGCTTCGGCAGCGTGCCGCGCAGGAACTGCATCTGATAGGGCGCGTACACCTCTTTGTAGTGCACCACCGCCGTGAGCGAGTCAGGCGTGTCCACCGAAAGGATGCGATCGAAGCCATCGGTGCTCTCGGGCTTCCAGTCGCCGGAGATCATCGCGTCCGCGGTGAACTTGACGTCGGCCGACGTGTGCGCGCGGCCATCATGCCACCTGACGCCCGGCCTGAGTTTCCACGTGACGTCCATGCCGCCGCCGGGCCGCATGACGACGCCGCCATTGGCGAGCGTGGGAAGCTCCGCCGCAAGCACAGGGATCACGTTCATGTGCTCGTCCGTCGTCACCAGCCCCTCGATGACGCAGGTCTGGATGTCCTCGAGGATGTGGGTCGCGTACCGGTTCATGGTGTCGGGCTCACGATCGTAGCCCACGATGAGCAGCGCATTCGTGGCGCCTCGGCCACCCGCCGCCTCACCACACGACGCGAGGGCGAGCGCCGCACAGCAGACGAGGCGCCTCATGACGCGCGTGCCTGCATGAGCCGGCTCACCAGCGGCACCGGCAGGGAGCCGTAACCGAGCAACTCGTCGTGAAAGGCGCGCAGCGTGAACGCCGGTCCTTCGGCCAGCCGCCGCTGCTCGCGCACCTCGAGAATGCTCCGCGTGCCAAGCCAGTACATGATCGCCGTGCCGGGAAACATGGAACACTTTACCACTTCGGCTCGCGCCACGGAGGCATCCATGCCTGCCTCTCTCGTGAAGAGATCGACCGCCTGATTGAAGGAAAGCGACCCCTCGTGAAAGCCGATGTCAACGATGGCGCGCGCGAGAAAGCGCACGCGAGAATGCTGCTCCGACACCTGTTCGAGCGGAGAGAGGAATCCCAATTCGTCCATGAGCAAGGTGGCATAGCACGCCCATCCTTCCGCCATCGTGCCGCCGCAGAACATGCCGATGCGGTTGGCGCAGTCCACAGCCGCGATCATTCCAACCCGCGATTGTGCACGGTGATAGGCATGCCAGTTCTGCACGTGATGACCCACCCCGCCATGATGCACCACGTGGTTGAGCTTGATGGCTCCGCTGTTCCACGCCCGAAGGTGAGACTCTGCGTCGACCGCTGGCACGGGCGGCACGACGTAGTCATGAACGTCGTAGGCATCGAACGGGGCAGGTGAACGGTAGAACAGATAGTAGAGGAACGGCGCGGCCTCGCGCGTGCACTCGGGAATGCCCGTGTAGCGGAGCGGCCAGTCGGGCCAGGAGACCACGTCATGCGCCAGGGCCATCTCACGGCAGGCGGTCCAGATCCGCCCGAACGTCTCGAGGTAGTCGTGCGAGTCGGGATGCAGTACCGCGAGCCGCGCCTGGACGCCGGGCCAGGTGTCGGCCTGTTCGCGCGCCATGACGTCGAGGCGCAACTGCTCCTCGCGAAGCTGATCTCGCGCCTCGGCGAGCAGCTCGGCTCGCGAGCCGTGGCTCATGTGACCGCGGTGCAGCAGCAGATCGTAGAAGTGGGGCCCACACGCCGCCGCGTCATCCGACGACCGTGCGTGCGCGCGCACCATCATCACGAACCGCTCGATGGCGCGGCTCGCACCGGCGGCGGCATGGCGAAGGACAAGCGCCTGCGATGGCGCACAGACGCCCGATGCCAACCACCTGTCGATACCACGCGTGAGGAGAATCTCCGCGCCCTGACAGTCACGAAGGGCCCGCGTCGTCCACGATTCCGGAAAGGCGTGAGCCTTCGTCGTCTCCGCGGCCTCATCCAGGAAGGCGGGCAGTGCCTCGAGACGCGCGGTCACGAGATCGACTCGGTCGATGAAGGGCGCGAAGTCACGGATCATCAGCGAGATGATGGCGAACACCGCTTCCCCAGCCCAGAGCGCGGGATTGGCATGCACGCCGTGGATACCGGCATCCTCAGCCAGCTGGATTTCGATGAAGGCCCGAGCGAGCTCCGCATCCAGGGATGCCACGTCATCGCCGTATCGAACCTCGGATGTCGGGGCGGGGTGCGCTGCCGTGAGCTCCGCATGCAGCGAGACCATCTCGGCCCGCTGAACCGCCAGACCGCGGACCGACCAATCGGGAAGCAGGGAGTCGTGGCCATGCACGCCGGTGAACGTGGCGTTCACCGGACGGCGCCTGTAGTAATGCTCGAAGAACCGGTCCAGCGCTGCGCTCACCGGGCGAGCGGGATCGATACCCAGCGACGCTGCCGGCACGAGAGCTCCACCGCGTTGATGAGCTCCTGCACATGCGCCCCGTCCTCGAAATTGCCCTCGTTCGCGGGTCCCGGATCGAGGATGTCCGAGATGAAGGAGCTGATCAGGTTGGCATAGAACAGCGATCGCCACGACTCCTCCTTGCTGCCGCCAGGCGGATAGAATCGCGCGGGAATGTCCAGCTCCCGGAACTCCACCTGGTCCGCCGTGGCGCCCTTGAGCGATTCACAGATGCCGTTCTCCTCGACCAGTCGGCAGATGAGCGCACCCTTGCTGCCGTAGACGCGCGCCTCGAGTCCGGGATAATTGCCTACGGTGACGAAGCTGGTCTGGATGGAACCGAACGCGCCGCTCTCGAAGTCTCCGATGAAGATGTCGCCGTCATCGATGTTCATCCGCATCATCGTGCCGGTGGCGCGCACCACGCGCTCCGGAATGAAGTTGCGCATCGTTCCGACCACCTCCCGGAAGCGACTGCCCATGAACAGGTGCGCCAGATCCATGATGGGCGCTCCGTAGCCCTCCAGCGACGACACCTGAATCACCGACTGATCAGCCGTGTGGTCCACCTGCCGGAGTGGATTGGCGGGATCGAGCCATTGCGAGTTCTGCTCGTAGCCGTTGAAAATGAACGGCGTGCCCACATAATCGCCGGCGATGAGCTCCTTCATGTACTGCATCGCCGGACTGTAGCGAAAGGTGAATCCGAGCTTCGTCTTCACTCCCATCGCCCGGGCGAGATCGGCAGCGCGGCGCGTTTCCGCGAAATCGTACGCCACCGGCTTCTCGCACAGCACGTGCTTGCCGGCGCTGAGTGCCGCCCAGCTGAGCTCGAAGTGCGTCGCGCTGGGCGTGCAGACATCCACCAGATCGATGTCAGCCCGCGCGATGAGTTCCTCATGCGACTTGTAGACGTGCGGAATACCGAACTTCGTCGCGAATGCCTGCGCGCGCTCCACGCTGGGGTCGGCGATGGCGACGAGCTCGCAGCGCGGATCCCGCCGGTAGCCGGGCAGGTGCGCGAACTCGGCCCACGCGCCAGCGCCCAGCACGCCGACCTTCACGGTCTCGCCGCGGGCGATCGTCTTGCTGGTGGCGGCCATTACCGGATCACCGCGGACGTGTCGCCGGGCAGCATCAGCTGCCGGTGCGCCCAGATTGGTGCGATGCCGTTGGTCATGACGCGCTCGTGAAATGCGCGGAGCGAAAACGCGGCGCCGCGCCGCCGCGCATAGTCATCGCGCAGCGTGATCAGGCCGCGCTTGCCGAGAAAGTACCCGCCATAGGTCGGATCGTATGCGCCACGTTCCGCCTCGCGCCGCGCCGCGGGTGCCGCGACGTAAGCCTGCTGCTCGAAGCATCGTTGCGCGTCATCGAGCGACCACACTCTGGTGTGCAGCCTGATGCCGGAGAGCAGACGACAGATGCGCGTCAGCGCGTCGCTCACCTGGGCCAGCCGCAAACGCGGATCTCCGGCGCCGAAGCCCTCGTCGAGCACCATCTGCTCGGCATAATGCGCCCACCCATCCTGTCCCGACGACGGCTGCGGAAACGGGTTCAGTCCGATCCAGATGCGGCGCACTTTCCCTGGCGTGCGGCGCATGTAGATGGAGTGCAGCCAATGGCCCGGCATCGCCTCGTGTGCCGCCGTATTGGAGAGCGACGCGTAGTTGTACCGCTCGAGCCAGGCGTCCTGTTGCTCGGCGGACAGGTCCGCGCGCGCGTCCGTGATGTAGAAGACGCTCTTGACGGATGGCTTGTCGAGCGGAGGCCGCGCATGCATCGATGCAAAACCGAGATCGAACGGCTGCGCCGGCAGCACGACCACGCGCTCACCGGCCGGTACGGAGGCGAGTCCGCGATCCCTCACGAACTGTGTCAGCGAATCGGTGATCTTTCGTGTCGCGCTCACCACGCCGCCGAGCTTCGGGTGGTCTCGCCGGACCGACCGCCATGTCTCGAGCGGATCCTGACCTGGCGCGAGTCGCGCTGCCGCGGCGCGAAACGCGGCCTGTTCGCGCAACAACTCGCGCTCGCCCAGCGCCTCCAGGACGGACAGCGGTACATCGATCAACTCCTCGGCGCGGTACCGACGTGCGACGTTGGCGCCGCCGATCGTGAAGTCGCCCGACGCCGTGGGCATCACCTCCCGTTCGAGGTACGTCGCATAGGCGTCGATGAGCGGAATGGCCAGATCCGCCGAGCGACGCAGCGAATCGCGCAGGGCGGAGGAGCCGGTGCCGGCGAAGGCGAGGTCGAGGTCCCTACCGAGCATCGCGCTCGCGCCTCGCATGAACGTGGCGCCGCGCTCGGCGAACAGCCGGGGTGGGTTGGAGATGTTCGTGCGGGCCGCCGCGAGTAACGCAGGCACCTGTCCGAGCTTGGCGGTGATGCGCCGCATCCGCAGCGCTGGCGGATCGCTCTCCACGGTCATGAGGTTGTGGATGCCGTCGGTGAGCGCGGAGGCGTAGAGCATCGGATTGCGCCGCCAGTTCTCGAGGGTCTTCTGCTCGAGCAGCCAGCCGTCGATTACCCCAAGGAGAATCCGGCGGTCGACCTGTTCGTCCGGTGACAGCGTCGCAGGATCGAAACTCGCCAGCCGTGCGCTGTCACGTTCCAGCGCCGCGATCTCCAGCCGGATGGCTCGCGCCGAGAAATCGTCCAGCCGGTCGTCGTGCTGGTGCAGGCCGTTGCCCGCGGCAATGGAGGGATGACGCTTTGCGAAATCATCGAGATATCGATCGACGAACCGGGCAAACGGCGACGATTGTGCCGAGCGGCTCGCGCCGACCGGCACGAGGCAGCACACGACGAGCGCGGCGCGCATGACGCGGTGCGCGAAGATGGACGTTCGGATGGCGCGACCCCCTGACCGTTGGTCGTGGATTTGCTGCGGTCGGAGACAGTAGCGGACGCACGGGGCTTCGGGTAGGGGATCCGCCGCACGTCCGCCGTGGTGGTCCAGGCTCGCGCGTCATGGACGCCACTCCACGAACACGCCTGCAGGCTGGTCGACAGCCTGGCCTGTGGGTATCGTACCGCAGCGCACGCCTTCGCCGAGTGCCGGGCGGTTGGCCCGCCACCACCCCGTTGACGAGGCGTGCATGTCGCAGTTGGTTCGGCGAGCGGTGACTGTCTTCTTCGGTGCAGCGACCATTGCGGCTGGAGCCGCATGTCAGCGAACCGAGCCGGCCTCCGTACAAGAGCTGTATACCACCCGGATGCTGGGACTCAGTTTCCTGCGCCGCAATCAGCTTGCGGAGGCGGAGACCGAGTTTCGGAAGCTCACCGCGCTCGCACCGGACGATGCGACCGGCTATGCGGACCTTGGTCTCACGTACCTGCAGGCGGGCCGGTACGAGGACGCGGAAAAGCAGTTGCGCCGTGCCAGCGAGCTGGAGCCGAAGAGTACGGAGATCGGACTCGCGCTCGCGCGACTGTACGCCCTCACGGGGCGATCCCCCGATGCCCGCGCGCTGCTCGAGCGTCTGCGCAGGGATTCCACGCAGAGCGCGCACGTGCTGTATGCACTCGCGGAGCTCGAAGCCCAGCAACCCGAGGGTGCGTCGAGTGGCGCGTACCGGGCGCGTCTGCGAGAGGTGCTCGCCGTGGCTCCAGCCAATCTGGTGGCGCGCCTGATGCTCACGCGTTCGTTCGCGCGAATCGGCCAAGCCGATAGCGTCGTTCGACACCTCGAGGACGTGCGACGAGTTCCGCCCGCCCTTCCAGTGCAGGCGCAAGCGTACCTGGACAGCACGATCCAGTTACTCCGTGCGGGCAACCTCGAACGATCGCGGACGACGCTCGATCGATTGTTGACGCTCGTCGAGGTCACGGCGCCGTATCAGGCGTCGTTGGCCGATGTGAAATGGACCGAAGGACCGATCGCCGGTCGTGCCGTGCTCACCTTCGTGCCGAGGAATTTCATCTCGCTGAATGGAGGACGCGCGCGCGCGACCGTGGAGCTGGCGCGATTCGTCGACGCAACGGATGACGCAGGGCTGGCGGCTGCCGCTGGTCGGCCAGAAGCGGCGACCGATGCGGAGCGGACAGTCGCCGCGCATGCGATCGCCGCCGGCGACGTGTACGGCAATGGGTCTGATGCCCTGTTCGTGTCGGCGTGGTCCTCGGGCGCGAGCCGATCGGTGGCGCATCTCTATCGTGTGCAGGGCGGCTTTCTCCAGGACGTGACGGAGCGATCGGGCATCTCCATGCCCGAGGGAGCGAGCTTCGCCACGTTCGCCGACGTCGACAACGATGGATGGCTCGATCTCTTCGTGATCGGCGGTGACGGACGGGGCCAGCTGCACCGCAACGGCGGGAGCGGCACGTTCCTGAACGTGACCGCGAAGGCGAGAATCGCCGACGTGCGCGGCGCGCGCAAGGCAGCGTTCCTCGATCTCGATCACGACGGTGATCTCGACCTGCTCCTCGTGGGGGAGCGCTCGCGCACCGTCTATCGAAACAACCTCGACGGCACCTTCACCGACGCAACCGTTAGCCTCGGACTGGAGGGCGCCGGGGCGCGCGGCGTTTCCTTCGGAGACGTCGACGGCGACGGACGGCTGGACCTCGTCTTCGCGGGCGGGCAGGGCCGCGATGCGCTGTTCCGGAACGGAGGAGCACAACGATTCACCGACGTCACCGCCGCGCGCGGACTGGCCGAACTCGGCGCGTCGACCGCCACGGCGGTGGGGGATTACAACAACGATGGTGCCCTCGATCTTTTCGTCGCGGCAGCGCGTGGCGGCGAGTCCACGCTCTGGCGCAACGATGGCAACGGCGCCTTCGCGCGCGACCGCAGCGCGAGTGTCTCCATGCAGGTACTGCGCGCCACGGAAGCGGATGTCGCGACGTTCGTGGACTACGACAATGACGGGTGGCTCGATCTCGTGGTCGGCACGTCAATGGCGCGCGGATCGGGATCGCCTCGGTTGTTCCTGTTTCGGAACGACGGCACGGGCGGCTTTCTCGATCGCACGACGCGGATCCCGGCAGCGGTGCGCGACGCGGGAGCGTCGGCGATCGCGGTCTCGGACGTCGACGATGATGGCGACGAAGATCTCGCGCTCATCGATGCCGCGGGCGCACCGCGCCTGCTGCGCAACGAACAGGGCAACAGCAGCTTCGCCGTGAACGTGGAGCTGAAGGCGCTCCGCACGGGGAGCGGCAAGAACAACGCGTTCGGTATCGGAGCGAGGCTGGAGTTGCGCGCCGGAGAGATCTATCAGACACGCGTGGCCACCGGTCGAACGACGCACTTCGGCCTCGGTCCGCACCTGAAGGCGGATGTGCTGCGTGTGGAATGGCCGAATGGTGTTCCGCAGACGATCTACTTCCCGGGGTCCGATCAGGACGTTGTGGAGCGCGAAGCGCTGAAGGGTTCGTGCGCGTTCGTGTACACGTGGGACGGCACGGGCTTCCGGTTCGTGACCGACGCGATGTGGCGGAGCGCGCTCGGCATGCCGCTCGGGCTCATGGGCAGCACGAGTGCCTTCGCGCCGGCGGGCGCGTCGCAGGAATACGTGCGCATCCCCGGTGACGCGCTCCGGCCGCGCGATGGCCGATACGTCATCCAGCTCACCGAAGAGCTCTGGGAAACGGCCTACGCCGACAAGCTTTCGCTCGTGGCGGTCGACCATCCCGATTCGGTCGACGTGTTCGTGGACGAGCGCTTCGTGCCACCAGGCCCGGTGAAGCTCCGCCTCTTCCAGGTGACGGAACGCATCGCCCCGCGTTCCGCGACCGATGAACGCGGTCGCGACATCCTGCCGGCCCTGCGCGACGCTGATGACCTGTACGTGTCGAACCTGTCGCCCACCCAGTATCAGGGCGTGGTGCAACCGCACGATCTCATCCTGGATCTCGGTGACGCCGCCGGCATGCCGGACACGCATCTTTTCCTGCGCGGCTGGATCTACCCCACCGACGCCAGCATCAACGTCGGCCTCTCACAGCAACCATCGATCAGGCTCGCGTCGCCCTCGCTCGAGGTCCGCGATGCGCGGGGCAACTGGCGCACGGCGATCGCCGACATCGGGTTCCCCTCCGGCAAGGACAAGATGATCGTGGTGGATCTCGCCGGGAAGTTTCCCACCGCAAATCATGAGATCCGCATTCGCACGAACATGCAGATCTACTGGGATCAGGCGTTCGTCGCTCGCGCACTCGCGGGCAGCCCGGTCGCGACCACGACGCTTGCGCCGGTCTCGGCCGACCTCCACTTTCGCGGCTTCTCCCGTACGTATCGCAAGGGCGGCCGATACGGGCCGTACTGGTTCGCGTACGACGACGTGACGAAGGAGTCGCCATGGCGGCCGATCACGGGCGCCTTCACACGCTTCGGCGATGTGCTGCCGCTGCTGCGGAATCCCGACGACAGGTTCGTGATCATGGGCCCGGGCGACGAGGCGACGATTCAGTTCGATGCAACGTCGGCGAAGGCGCTTCCTCCCGGTTGGACGCGTGACTTCCTGTTGTACACGGATGGCTGGATCAAGGACTCGGACCTGAACACGGCGTTCGGCACCACGGTCCACCCGCTCCCCTATCACGGCGCGTCGAGCTATCCGTTCGGCAAGGGCGATGCATATCCGTCGGACCCCGAGCACGAGCGCTACCTGCGGGAGTTCAACACGCGTGTGGTGAGTGGACGTGCCACGCGACGGTAGCGCTGGCGAGCCGCACGGTAGCAGGTTCATCACCCGGGCAGTCGTGCCGGGTGCCCACACTTTCGGTCGACAGCGAGGACCGTCCAGCATGCTCCAGCATCGTGTTCCGACCGCGCGACTCGTCGCCGCCCTGACGCTCGCGTGCACCCTGTCCGCGTGCGGTGCCGCGCGCGTTCCGCAGCCATCTCCGATCCCCGGTCGCGTACCGCTCGAGTCGGCGCCCGCACTCACCAGCCTGAGCGCCCATCGCCTGGTGCCCGCGCCCGCCTCCGTCACCGCCAGCATGGGCCCGGCGTTCGCACTCACGGCGGCGACGGCGATCGTCGTGCCCGCGAGTGGTGGGGAGGCCGCACGAGTGGGTGAGTGGGTGGCGGCGCTCCTGCGTCCAGCCACCGGCCTGGCCCTGCTCGTGTCGGCTGCGGACGGTGCCGTGCCGACCGGCGCGATCGTGCTTCGACTCGGCGGGGACGCGAGCCTCGGGGCGGAAGGCTACGACCTCATGATCGCATCCGACTCGGTACGTCTCATGGCCGCGGAGCCCGCCGGCCTGTTCCGCGGCGTGCAGACCTGGCGGCAATTGCTACCCGCAGCGATCGAGTCCGAGCAGAGTCTCGCGGGCGTGCCGAAGGAGTTTACGATTCCCGCGGGCCGAATCGTCGACCGCCCGCGCTTCGCCTATCGAGGCG
>JANLTI010000233.1:0-8342 GCA_031362845.1 Gemmatimonadaceae bacterium
ACGGTGATCTTCTTCGCGCGGTCGTCGAACGAGCCCATGCATCCCACCCAGAAGAGGATGTCGGGGGTTTCGCCGCGCGCCTGCATCTGGGCCATCGTCGGGATGTCGAGCCCCTCACTCCATGCCGCGCGGTCGGCCGCCTGAAACGCCCACGGCGATCCATTGCGCTCGAGCGACTGGAACACCGGCTGCAATTCCTCGGGAAAGCGTGACTCCGTCAGCACGAGCTCGCGTCGCAGCGCGTTGATCACGTCCAGTTGATCGATGGACACGGGGCATTCGGTGACACAGGCGCGGCAGCTCGTGCAGGCCCAGAGCTCCTCCTCGGTGATGTAGGTATCGAGGAGCCGGTGCTCCATGATTTCCGCCACCGTCGTCGCGCCCGCATCGCCGCCCTCGCCGTGCAGCAGGGCCGGACGCAGGAACTCCATGCGGTCGTTCGTCAGCACCGGCGCCTTTTCCATCAGCCGCTGGCGCGTGTTCACGACGATCTTGCGCGGGCTGAGCGGCTTGCCCGTGATGTTGGCCGGACAGGCGGCGGTGCAGCGGCCGCACTCGGTGCAGGAGTAGCCGTCGAGCAGGTTCTTCCACGACAGGTGCTCCACGTCGCTCGCGCCGAACTGCTCGACATCGGCCTCGAGGTCCATGTACCGCATCGCGCCCTTGGTGCCCGGCCCGCTCGTGTTGGAGAAGTAGACGTTGATGAGCGACGACGCGACGTGCAGGTGCTTGGAGTACGGCAGGTAGTTCAGGAAGGTGAGGATGAGCAGCGCGTGCGCCCACCAGAACACGCGGTAGCCGATCACCGCGGCGTCGGGCGAGAGTATCGCACCGAATATCAGCGCCAGCGGGCGCGAGACGATCTTCTCGTTGCCGAACGCCGTGGGCTCCACGACGAGCAGACACGCGGTGCTGAGCAACAGCGTGACCATCAGTCCCATGATCATGCTGAGGATGATGAGTGCGTCGGTGTGTTCCAGCTTGTCGCCCTCGAGCCGCTTCGGGTGCAGCACCAGCCGGCGGTAGAGCGCGAACCCGACGGCGAGAATCACGAGCGCAGCGAACACGTCCTGCGAATTCGAGTAGCCGCGGTACAGGACGTCTGGCAGGAACAGGCGATAGGAGAAGGTGGGGAACACTCCCTCGATGAGGATCTCCACCGTGCCGGCCGTGAGCACCATGAAGCCCCAGAAGATGAGCGCGTGCATGGGGCCGGCGACGGGATCGCGGAGGATCTTCTTCTGCGCGATGCCGATGGTGAACAGGTTGCGGATGCGCGTCAGCGGATGGTCGGTGCGATCCTCCGCGACGCCGACCCGCAGATAGCCGACGAGCCGCTGGACGTTCAGGGCGAAGAAGCCCGCGGCGAACACGAGGACGAACAGGAAAACCACGCTGCCTGCGGTCATCAACCGGAGCTCCGCTCGGTGAGTCGGCGCGCCGGGTGGCGCGCGCGAGCGGAAGCTACCGGAGCGTCGGGGCGCCAACAAGAACGAGACTACCAATGTGCACGTCGTTGCGGTGCACTGATTTAGCACGCGCGTACCCTCCTCCTGGGTGACGCATCAGTCCGCCATCCGTCTATCCCCGTGAGGCTCCGCAGCCGAGCGGCGGCGCGCGGTCACGATCCAAGGAAGGGGCACATGCTGGAATGGCTGGCCATCATCGTCGGGTTGGTGCTGCTGTACCAGCACCGCTCGCGATTCGAGCGAATGGACGAAGTGATCGCGGAGTTGCGCGGCACCGTGAACGAGCTGCGCTCCAGGCTTGCCGCGCACGAGCGTGCGGGCGTGCCTCCGGTGAATCAGTCCCGCGCCGCGGAGGCAACCGATCCTGTCCGCGCCACTGATGCGGCCCCCGTACTTCCAGCGCTCGCATCGAACCGCCCCCCCGCCGTGCCGCCTCGCATGACATTCGAGGACCGGCCAGTTCCTGACGCGCTGACGCATACGCCGGCCTCGCCGCATGTATCCGCGTCCGCGACGTCGCTTGACCGCAGTGTGCCTCCGCCGCTGCCGCGCACGCCTCCCACCGGCCTTCCTCCGCGCGGACCGGATCGCCGCGCGTCGACGCCGCAGCCGCCGCAACCGCCGTTCGATTGGGAGAAGCTCATCGGCGTGAAGCTGTTCTCGTGGATCGCGGGCGCCGCACTGGCGTTGGCAGCTGTGTTCTTCCTGCGCTACTCGATGGATCACGGCTGGCTGCGCCCGGAGATCCGCATGGGTATCGGCCTCATAACCGGCGTCGTGCTCCTCGTGGCCTGCGAGCTCAAGGCGGCGCGGCGATATCCGCAGACGGCGAACGCCATGGACGCAGCGGGCATCGCGATCCTGTTCGCCACTGTGTTCGCCGCACATGCGCTCTGGCACCTTGTCCCGGCGCTGGTCGGGTTCGCGCTGCTCGTGCTCGTCACCGGCGTCGCGGTGCTGCTCTCCATTCGCCGCGGGTCGATGTTCATCGCCCTGCTCGGGCTGCTCGGCGGATTCTCGACACCGGTGTTGCTCTCGTCGGGTCAGGACAACCCGATCGGATTGTTCAGCTATCTCCTGCTGCTGAACGCCGGCCTCTCCTGGGTGGCGTACAGGAAGCGGTGGCCGCTGCTCACTGCGTTGAGCATCGCGTTCAGCACGTTGTACCAGGGAGGTTGGGTCCTGAAGTTTCTTTCGGTCGACCGTCTGCCCCTCGCCGTCGGCATCTTCATCCTGTTCCCGCTGTTCAGCGTCGTGGCGCTCGCACTCGGTAACCGCGGCTACGCGACGGACCATGAGGGCGAGAGCCGGTCGCCGTGGTTCGCGCACTCGCTGTTCGCGAACGCTGCCCGGGTGAGTTGGGCCGTGCCACTGTTCTTTGCGCTCTATCTCGCCGCCATCCCGGCGTACGGGGCGCGCTTCGGCATCCTCTTCGGTTTCCTGCTGTGCGCAGCCGTCGGGCTGTTCGTCGTCGGAATCGTCCAGGGACCGCAGTGGCTGCATGCGCTGGGCTCCATCACCACGCTGGCGACCTTCGCCATCTGGTTCGAAACGTCGTACTCGAGCGCGGCGTGGCCATGGGTGCTGGCACTCGTGTCACTTTTCGTACTGTTCAATCTCTCTGCGCCGCTGATCGCGTCGCGCTGGCGTGGCGTCGTGCTCGAGGGCTACGCCGCGATGGCGGTGCTCGTCGCGCCAGCTTTGCTGTTCGCATTCCCCCTCCTGCTCCTCATCGAGCCGAAGGCGGCGGCGCCGGCGCTTCCCTTCGGCGTGCTGTTCGCGTTGATGGCCATCTGCGCCGTGTTCGCGGTGCGCGAGCGGACCGGCGCGGTGCATTACGTCGCGGCGTTCTTCGCGCTCGCTGCCGAGGCAGTGTGGTCATCGAAATATCTCGGTACCGCACAGCTGTATTCGGCTCTCGCGCTGTACGGAGCATTCGGACTGTTCTTCGTCGGCACACCGCTGGTCGCACGTCGATGGACGCGGCCCTTCCAGCCAGCCGGCGCGGCCGGCGTGCTCACGCTCGCGAGTCTCGCGATGCTCGGCTTTCTCGCGACAGGCACCGCGGCGGCGTCAGCGCTGTGGGGCATGGCGCTGCTGATCGTCGTCCTCAGCATCGGGCTCTTTCTCGAGTCCTCGTCCGACCGACTGCCCGCCCTCTCCATCGCCGGCACGGTCGTGTCGTGGATCGTGCTCGCGCTCTGGTGGAATTCCGCTGGTGCGTCGGCCATCGTGCCAGCGCTGGCGGCGATGGCGGGTTTCGCGCTGCTCACGCTCGGCGGCAGCGTGTGGGCGCGTCGGCGCGCCGAAGGTGATGGCGCGGTAGCGCAGGGGTTCGACGCCAACCTGTTCCTTGGGCTCGTGGGCCACGTCTTCGTGGCATACGTGATGATGCGCCCTGAGCTCTCCATTCCCCCGTGGCCGGCGCTGGGCGCACTGGCCGTCCTCGACCTCGCCGTCATCGTCGCCGCCCTGCACCTCCGCAACGGGCTACTGCACCTTGCCGCAATGGCCGCGACCGCGGCGATCCTCATGCTGTGGACGACGGTCGCGAACGCGGCGCCGTGGCCCGCGGTGGCGATCCTCTCCGCCGGCGTCGCGGTGGTGCTCGCGTTTGGTGCATTGCCACTCGCGCGTCGCATCGGCGTGCGAGATGCGGGCTTCGAGGGCGCGGCAGGTATTGCCGCCCTGCTGGCACAGGGCGTCGTCATTTGCGCGCAGATGCAGCCCGGTCGTCCCTCGCTCGGCTTCCTGCTCGCCGCGCAGCTTGGGTTCGTCGGCGCGGCGCTGGCGCTCTCCTGGATCGACGCGGAGAAGCACGGCGTCCTCGCGGCCTTCGCGGTCATTCCTGCTGCGATCCTCGGCGCGCTCTGGCAGGTGACTCATCCGGCCGCCACGGAGTGGGCGCGACAGCTCGCGCTCGCGGTTCCCGCGTACCTGATCTTCACGGCGTATCCGCTCCTGCTCGGTCAGCGAGCCGGCCGAGCGCGCGCGCCGTACGTCGCGACGGTGCTCGCGAACGTGGCCTTCTTCTTCCTCGCCCGGCACAGCCTCACCCTCGGCGGATTCGCCGTGTACATCGGTGCGCTACCGGTGGTGCAGGCACTCCTGCTCATACCCGTGCTGGCGCAGCTGGTGAAGATGGAGCGCGCAGCGGCAAAGGCCGGTCAGGGTGAGGCACTCGCCAGCGGGCGGCTCGCCCTGGTGGCGGCGGCGACGCTTGGCTGCGTCACACTCGCCATTCCGCTGCAGCTCGAGAAGAACTGGATCACGATTGGCTGGGCGCTCGAGGGCGCAGCGTTGGTGTGGCTCTACCGTCGCATCCCTCATGCGGGCCTCTTCGCTGCGGCGCTCGGCCTCCTTGGCACGGCGTTCGTCCGCCTTTCACTCAATCCCACCGTGCTGACGTATCATCCGCGCGGTGCGATGCCGATTCTCAACTGGTACCTCTACACCTATCTCATCGTCGCCGCGGCGCTGTTCGTAGCAGCGCGAATGCTCGCCGCCCGGGATGACACGAAGCGCATCGCCGGCGGACTGGCGGCTGGCGGCACCGTGCTGCTCTTCCTGTTGATCAACATCGAGATTGCAGACTTCTGGGCCACCGGGCCCGCGCTGACCTTCAACTTCAACGCGAACCTCGCGCAGGACCTCACGTATACCATCGGCTGGGCACTCTTCTCGCTCGGATTGCTCGCGGCGGGGATACGGCTGCGCAATCGTCCCTGTCGCATGGCATCCATCGCCCTGCTGGCCGTGACGGTTGCCAAGTGCTTCCTCCACGACCTCGGTCGCCTCGGTGGACTGTACCGGGTCAGCTCATTCGTCGGCCTCGCGCTGTGCCTCGCCCTGGTGGCCATCGTGCTCCAGAAATTCGTGCTGGCGCGCGACGAGCCGCGGTTGAGCGAAGCATGATCGCGCGCCACTGGTTGATCGCCGCAGCGTTCTCCGGGTTGGCATGGACCGAGACTCGAGCGCAGGGCACGGCGACGCCACCGCGCTTCGAGCGCACGGTGACGCCAGGCGCCGCTGGTCCGAACCACCTCCCCGTGGACTCCGCGCTACTCATCGGCGCCTCACCGCTGGAGGTGCCGGGTTTCGAGAACGCGCCCATCGCCCGCCCGGGCCTCGGGGAACTCCGGCTGTACGACGACGCGCTTGGACGAGAAGTGCCCTACCTGTTCGTCTGGCCCGCCTCCAACGCGCCGACATACTGGAGGGGCGCGAACGTGATTCCGGTTTCACCACGCAAGGACACGAGCGGCTTCGAACTCGATCTGCGGAGTGCGTATACGGTCGATCGCTTCGATGTCGACAGCGTGCCGCTCGGATTGCTGAAGCGCGTTCGGCTGGAAGGCAGCGGCGACCGTGTGCGGTGGATCGTGATCGTCGCGGAGGGAACGATCTTCAACCTGCCGCCGGATGCCGATGGGCGATCGCCCGCCATGCGTCAGTCGGTGCTGGCGTTTCCGCCTGTGACGGTGCGGTACCTGCGCCTCACGGCGGACGACCACGCGGGTGCGCCGGTCCCGCCCCCGCGCGTTGCGTCCGCGCGCATCGCCACCCGCAACCTGCCGGAGTCGGACAGTCTCCGCTCCATCCTCGCGGTCGAACGAAGGCCCAGTGCCAAACGCACGAGCCGATATCACCTCACCCTTCCGGCGACGCGCCTGCCGATCATCGGCCTCGATCTCGACGTGGGTGGCGCGCAGATCCTGCGCGGGGCCAGGGTTACCGAGCCGCGCCTCGCCAATGGCCGAGTGGAGCCGGTGGACCTGGGCGGCGCGCACCTGCGCCGAACGACGAGGGACGACGCGACTGCCGCCAGCCTGCGAGTCCCGATACGCATGCCGGCGGGTGCAGAGCTGGATCTCGTCATCGATGACGGCGACAATCCGCCGCTCGATCTACGCGCCGTTCGTGCCGTGTATGCACCGTTGCCCTACATCTACTTCGAGAGCGCCAGCGGCACCCCGCTGCGCGCCGCATACGGCACGGATCGACGCACCCCGATCGCTCCTCCGCACTATGATCTCGAGGCGTTGCGCGACACGGTTCGTCGCACGAGCACGGCCGCGGCGACGTGGGGACCTGTTCGCGCGAGCACGCTTGCGGCGGCACCGAGCGACGGGCCAGGAGTCTTGTCCGCGGAGCCGGGTGCGCCGCTCGACATGAAGAGCTTTCGAGTCGCGCGCGACATTCCGCGCGGAAGTGGATTGACGGCAGTGCGCCTCGATGCTGCCGCGCTGGCTCACAGCCGGATCGACGACGTGCGCATCCTGGACGCGCAGGGACGACAGGTGCCGTATCTGCTCGAGCGGTTGGGAGAGCCGACTGTGGTGCCGCTTGCCGCACTTGCGGCGGTGAAAGCCCGTACCGACGTCGACCCTCGAACGCTGGCCGACGCGGCCTCATGGACTTGGTACCGCCTGTCGCTGCCCCTCGCTGGTCTGCCAGAAGCAACTTTGCGCCTTCGAACCCCGACACGCGTGTTCGAGCGTGCTGTCACAGTGATCACGCGTGAGTTGCCGCGCGACGCGCTGCCGCAGTGGGCGGGTGATCACGCGGTACGCGCATCGTGGACGCACGCCGACCCCGAGAGCGCCACGCCACCGATCGAGATCGCTCTCGGCCCACAACGGCTTGCCAGCGACTCGCTGTTCGTGCTCGTGAACGACGGGGACAACGGAACGATTCCGCTCGTCGGTGCGGAGCTGCTTCTTCCCGCATTTCGGCTGCGCTTCTTCCGGCAGTCGGACGTTCCATTGACACTCGTGTACGGGAGGGAGGATCTCCCGGCGCCGCGCTACGATATCCAGCTCATCGCCCCTCGCCTGCTCGATGCGCCAGCAGTCGACGTGACCGCAGCGGCCGAGCAGCAGGACTCGGGCGTGCCCTCACGTACGCCGCAGCTGCTGTTCTGGGTAGTGCTCAGCGCCGCCGTGCTCGTGCTGCTCGCTCTGGTTGCGCGCCTGGTGCGCGCCAGTCCACCCTCCGCCACCGAAGACGTGCAGGCCTGACACGCGCGCGCTTGCGAGAGGCTGCCGAAACTGTAGACTCTGCAGGAACATTGCTTCCGGAGTCTGCATGGATCGGCGACATCTCCTGCGTGCGCTGAGCGGCGCCGCCGCGGCGACCGCGCTGGGGCCCACAGTGGCACTCGGTGGCGCACTAGAACGTCACGGCCGGCTCAAGCACTCCGTCTCGCGCTGGTGCTACGGCAAAATTCCACTCGGCGATCTCTGCGTCGCAGCCAAGGCCATCGGATTCAAGTCGGTGGAGCTCCTGGATGAAGCCGACTGGCCCGTGCCGCGCGCGCACGGAATGGTGTGCGCCATGGCGAACGGGTTCGGCACGATTCCCGTGGGGTTCAACCGGTTGAACCAGCACGACAAGCTCGTCGCCGATGCGGAGCGGATGATCCCGCGCGCCGCCGCGGCCGGCGTGCCGAACATCGTCTGCTTCAGCGGCAACCGCGGCGGCATGTCCGATGGCGAGGGCATCGCGAACTGCATCACCGGCTTCAAGCGCCTCGCACCGCTGGCGGAGAAACACGGCGTCACGCTGTGCCTGGAGCTGTTGAACAGCAAGGTGGATCACAAGGACTACCACGCCGATCACACCGCGTGGGGCGTGCAGGTGATCGAGGGTGTCGGCTCGCCGCGCGTGAAGCTGCTCTACGACATCTATCACATGCAGATCATGGATGGCGACGTCATCGCCACCATTCGCGCCAACGCTCGTCACATCGCGCACTTCCACACCGGCGGTGTTCCCGGCCGGAACGAGATCGACGACACCCAGGAGCTGAACTACCGGCGCGTGATGCTGGCCATCGCCGAGCTGGGTTTCACCGGCTATGTGGCGCAGGAG
>JANLTI010000262.1:0-34180 GCA_031362845.1 Gemmatimonadaceae bacterium
CTGCCGCATCTCGTCTCGAGTGCACTTGCCGCAACGCTGCGCGAGGCCGGCGTGCGGCGCTCGGCCCTCGGCCCGGGCGGGCGCGACGTCACCCGTCTCGCCGGCGGATCGCCCGCAATGTGGCAGCCGATCGTCGAAGACAACGCGGTGGCGATCGCCGACGCGCTGGAGGCATGCGAGCGCCAGCTGCGCACCTTTCGAGAAGCCGTGATCGCGGGCGACCGGACCGCGACGGCCCGCTTTCTCCAGTCGGGCGTGGAGTGGTTCGACGGTGAGCCGGAGCGTGTGCTCACGCGCGGCATCGCCTGACGGTAGCTTGCTCCGATGCCCGCACCCGCGTCTCCGCCCGCTCTCCGTGTGTCCGGCCTGCGCAAATCGTACGGCGCGGTGCGGGCGGTGGACGGACTCGATCTCACCGTGGCGACGGGCGAGTGCTTCGGACTGCTCGGCCCCAACGGCGCCGGCAAGACGACCACGATCGAGATCTGCGAAGGACTCACGGAACCCGATGCGGGCGAGGTCGAGGTGCTCGGTCGCACGTGGGACCGCGACGAAGGCGCGCTGCGTGAGCGGCTCGGTATCCAGCTTCAGGAGACGCAGCTCGCCGACAAGCTGACGGTGGACGAGACCGTGCGGTTGTTCCGCAGCTTCTACGCGCGGGGCCGCGAGGTGAATGAAGTGATCGACATCGTGCAGCTCGGCGAGAAGCGCGGCGCGCGCGTCGGGAAACTCAGCGGCGGACAGAAGCAGCGTCTCGCGCTCGCCTGCGCCATCGTCGGCGATCCGGAGCTGCTGTTCCTCGACGAGCCGACCACCGGGCTGGATCCGCAATCGCGGCGGCAGCTCTGGGACCTCATCACCGAGCTGCGGGCGAGCGGGCGGAGCATCGTCCTCACGACGCACTACATGGATGAGGCGGAGCGGTTGTGCGACCGCGTGGCGATCGTGGACCATGGACATGTGATCGCGCTCGGCTCGCCGCGCGAGCTGATTGCGTCGCTCGGGGCCGAACACGTGGTGGAATTCACCGTGCCCGGCGCGTCGGGGGGCGTACTGACCACCGAGTCGCTCCGCGCTCTGGACGGCGTGAGGGAAGCGCGCGAGCAGGATGGCCGCTGGACACTGGAAGTCGTGGAGCTGGCACGCGCCGTTCCCGCGCTCCTCGGAGAGCTGTCGCGCCGCGGACTCGCTCTTGGCGATCTCGCGACGCACTCGGCCACCCTCGAGGATGTGTTCGTGTCCCTCACCGGGCGGCAGCTTCGCGATGGCTGATCCTCGGCGCGAGCCCATGATGCGCGAGGCGTCGGCTGTGCCGCGGCCGTGGCTGCAGCGGTCGCTGGCGCAGCTCACCCTCGTACGGTTCCGGGAATTTCTGCGCGAGCCCGAAGCGGTGTTCTGGACGTTCGCGTTCCCGGTGATCCTCACGGTGGGCCTGGGCATCGCGTTCCGGAACAAGCCGGCCGACGTCCTGGCGGTCAGTGTGGTGCGCGGCACACCGGCTGGCGATTCCATCGCGGCACGACTGGCAAATGTTGCGGGTCTCCGGGTCATCGTCATGCGCGAGGATTCGGCGACGCAGGCGCTGAAAACGGGAGCGGTCGCGCTCGTCGCCGTGGCGAAGGCGTCCGGAGCGGTGGAATACCGATTCGACGACACGCGTCCCGATGCACGGCTGGCGCGCGCCAAGATCGATGATGCGCTCCAGCGCGCCGCGGGCCGGCGCGATCCAGTAACGGTCTCCGAGTCGCAGGTGCGGGAACAGGGATCCCGCTACGTCGACTTCGTGGTGCCGGGGCTGCTCGGGATGAACATCATGGGCGGCGGCATCTGGGGCCTGGCGTTCGCGATCGTCGAGGCGCGGCGTAAGCACCTGCTCAAGCGGCTCGTGTCCACACCGATGCGACGCGCGGAGTACCTCGCGTCGTTCCTCTTCTCACGCCTGTTCTTTCTCGTCCTCGAGATCGCCGTGCTGGTCGGCACCGCCGTACTGTTCTTCAATGTGCCGGTGCGCGGCTCGCTGGTGCAACTGTTCGTCGTCTGCCTCGTGGCGGCGCTCGCGTTCGGTGGAGTGGGGCTGCTGATCGCCTCGCGCGCGAAAACGATCGAGGGCGTGTCGGGCCTGGCGAATCTGGCCATGATGCCGATGTGGGTGCTGTCCGGCGTCTTCTTTTCCTCCGCCAATTTTCCGCGCGCGGCGCAGCCGTTCATCAAGGCGCTTCCGCTGACGGCGACGAACGATGCATTGCGCGCGACGATGCTGCAGGGGGCGGGGTGGAGCGCCATCGCGCCGCAACTGGCGGTGATCTTTGCGTGGCTCGTCATCACCTTCACGCTGGCACTTCGCCTCTTCCGGTGGCGCTAGTCTCGGCGCCGATACGATGAGCGAGCCCACGCTCGGCGATCGTCCCACCTCCGAGCTGCACGAGCACGGCGCACGGTTGCTTCGGTGGATCGGCGAGTATCTCGATCATCCGGAGCGGTACGCCGTCGTGTCGCCGCTCACGCCAGGTGAGGTGCGGCGCTCACTCCCCGCCGCGCCGCCAGCGAGCGCGGAACCACTCGAGCGAATCATCGAGGATTTCGAGCGCCGAATACTGCCCGGCATCACCCATTGGAACCACCCGGGCTTCTTCGCCTATTTCTCCATCTCGTCGTCCATTCCCGGCATCCTGGCCGAGCTGCTCATCGCCGCGCTCGACGTCAACGCCATGCTGTGGAAGACATCGCCGGCGGCGACCGAGCTCGAACAGCTCACGATGGACTGGCTGCGCCAGCTCCTTGGCCTCGGTGACGGCTGGTTCGGCATCATCAACGACACGGCGTCCATCTCCACCATGCTCGCGCTCGCCGCGGCGCGGGAATGGAAACCGGAGCTCGAGATTCGCGCCCGCGGCATGGCGGGCCGCGCCGACCTGCCCACGTTGCGCGTGTACTGCTCCCAACATGCGCACTCCAGCGTGGACAAGGCCGCACTCACGCTCGGCATCGGCCTCGACAACGTCGTGAAGATTCCGTGCGACCACGAGTTTCGCCTGCGGCCCGACCTGCTCGCCCGCGCGATTGTCATCGACCGGGCCGCTGGATACCTGCCGCTCGCCTGTGTGGCGACGGTGGGCACGACGAGCGTCGCCAGCATCGATCCGGTGCCCGATATCGCCGTCATCTGCCGGCGCGAGCAGGTGTGGCTGCATGTCGATGGTTCGTACGGCGGCGTCGCCGCGGTGTCTCCGCGACTCCGGCATGTGCTCGATGGCACGGAGCAGGCGGACTCGCTCGTCGTCAATCCGCACAAGTGGCTGTTCACGCCCATCGACTGCTCGGCGTTCTACACGCGTCACCCCGATGTCCTGAAGCGGGCGTTCTCGCTCGTGCCGGAGTATCTCGTCACGCGCGAACAGGACGACGTCGTGAACCTGATGGATTACGGGGTGCAGCTCGGCCGTCGCTTTCGAGCGCTCAAGCTCTGGATGGTCATTCGCGCCTTCGGCGCCGACGGTCTCGCGGCGCGCCTGGAGCATCACTGCGCGCTGGCGCGCGACTTCGCGGGCTGGGTGGGCGCCGAGCGTGGATGGGAGACCGTGGCACCGGTGCTGTTCTCCCTCGTCTGCTTTCGCTTCGCGCCAGCCGGTTCCAGCGAAGCCGATCTCGAGCGGATCAACGCCGATATCCTGCAGCGTGTCAACGCGAGCGGCGAGGTGTACCTGTCGCACACGAAACTCGACGGGCGCTACGTGCTGCGCCTGGCGGTGGGGAACATCCGGACGGAAGCACGGCATGTCGCCCGCGCGTGGGCGCTGCTGCAAGCCGCGGCGGAAGTGGCCGCCGGCTCGCCGGCGCGATAGGGCACGACACCGTCAGTCCAGCTCCGGTATCGCGACCGACCGATCTCCCTGGCCGCCGAACGACATCTCACCGTCGTCCTGAACGCTCGCCATCCGTTGCGCGATGCGTCTCCGCCGTACGAGCACCGCCAGCGTGATCGCGAGCAGGATCGCCATGAACGCGAGACGCACGTCGCCCCGCTGCGCGAAGCCGAGGAAGCGAAGCGCTGCCCCTCCGGCCGCATAGCCCAGATAACTGAATGCGGCGGACCAGACCCAGCAGCTGACGCCGCTCGCCACCACGTACAATGGGAGCGGGAGGCGCGCCGCACCGCAGGCCACCGGAAGCGGAATGCGCAATCCGTAGACGAATCGGATCGCGAGTGCCGATCGCCACGGATGCCGGCGCACGAGCGCGAGCGCACCCGTGAGCAGCTCCCGCCGGTCGGGCCACCGCCTTCGGACCCAGTCGATGCGCCAGCGGCCGACGAAGTAGAGGCCGATGGACGCGATCCATGTGCCCACCGCCACAGCCACGATGACCCCGAGCAGTCCGAGTCGCCCGTGCCGCACGGCGATTCCGCCGAGGATGGGATTCGCTTCCTCGAAGATGATGCTCGTCGCGCTGAGCGCAGTGTACTTCCACAAGCGCTCGAGCAGCGGAATGCTCTGCACCTGCTGAACCGTCGACGCAGCAGCCTGAAGTACGAACGCTAGAATACGACCCCTCCTCCCGTTCCCGACAGCGCGAAACCATCTTCCTCGCGTTCTATATATCGTCGCCTGTCTTCGGCGACGCCACCGACGACCAGGTAGCGGATGACGGACATCGACCGAGTACGCTTCATGGAACACAAGGGGCGGCGCATCATCCTCCTCGATTTCGCCGGCATCACCGATCTGGAAGACGGGCTGGCGGCGGTCGCGGAGGCCACCAGCTTCATCGGTGCGCAACCCGTGGGAGGCGACACGATGACGCTCACCGATGTGACGGACACCCGGTACGATCGCAAGATTGTCGAGGCGTTCAAGCAGATGACCGCCCTGAATCGTCCGATCGTGCGCGCGGCCGCGATCGTGAGCAACTCATCGATCCACCGGGCGGCCATCAGCATGATCGCCCTCTTCTCACGACGGAAGCTCCAGGTGTTCGATTCCCGCGCGCAGGCCCTCGACTGGCTCGCGACGCAGGGCTGAGCGACAGATCTTCGCGTCGGCACGGTGTTTCGGGATAGCTTTCGGAGGCCGGCCGGTTCAGTTGCCGTCGAGCATCAGCAGCACAGCGGCGAAGACGAGCAGCATCAGGACGAGGCACCCACAGGCGGGGCTTCTCGGGATCCACCTGGGAAGTCGTGGCATGCCGGAAAATTAGCGGCTCACTCACTGCATTCGACTCACTCCAGTCCTCACGCAGCCATGTTCGACGCGAACTATTTCCGCACCCAGATACAGCGCGACGTCGAAGCGGCGGGCGGAAGCCCGATCGTCGAGGTCCTGCTCACCGGCGGCCACGCGCATCGCGTGCGAAGTGTCCTGGAGGTCGTGGACGGACGCGTGACGTTCGAGGCGTATCAGATGAAGGGCGACCTCGCGCATCAGCGACCGCGCTTCGGCCAGACCTCGGCCGCACCGTACGAAACGTTTCGGGTCGTCGTATCGTGCGAGAACATTGCATCCATTGCGTTCGATCCCTCGCCCATGCAGCCAAAGAGCCGACCCGGCTTCGCCTGAGGGAGCGAGTCCGTTGACGGACACCGGTCGCGTCGTCGTCGTGGCGGCAGGATTCGCCCTCTGGTCGGGTGGGCGCTGCGTGGCTGCGGCGAGATGGGCCGACGTTCGCCGGCTGCGCGCCTACGTGCCCGGTGAGTCCGCCGACGCCCCGATGCGGCTCGGCGTCGAGCTCCTGAATGAAACGATCATGGAACTGCACGAGGCGGCGCCGGGATTCGACGCGTTCCTGGACCGTGCCTCGGCGACGCTGCCGGGGATGTTGCCCTTCGCGGCGTGGCACGAGCCGCTCCGTGCGGGCGCGTCTCACGCCGACGGCGTCGTGGTGTTCGAGCGCGTCGCGCGACGCTACTGACCGGCGTGGCACTCTTAAACCGCAGCACGGCAGGAGTCGTCGAATGCGAGCATTCATGATGTGTCGGACGATGCTGGTGATCTCGCTGCTGGCAGCGTGTGCCGCCGGATCCGGCGCGCAAGCCTCGGTGCGTGGAGTGACCGAGCGCGACTTCATCGTGCGGAACTTCCGGTTCGCCAGCGGCGAGTCCCTGCCGCTCATGACGCTGCACTACCGCACGCTCGGCCGGCCCCGCCGCGATGCAGCAGGTGTCGTGCGCAACGCGGTGCTCATCCTCCATGGCACCACGGGATCGGGCGCCCAGTTTCTGTCGCCTTCGTTCGCCTCGGTGCTGTACGGCCCGGGCCGACCACTCGACACGGCCGTGTACTACGTCGTGCTGCCCGACGGCATCGGGCATGGGCGGTCCAGCCGGCCCAGCGACGGCATGCGCGCCCGCTTTCCGCGGTACACGTACGACGACATGGTGGACGCGCAGCACCGGCTCCTCGTCGACGGACTCGGTGTGACCCATCTGCGTCTCGTCATGGGAACATCCATGGGCGGAATGCACGGGTGGGTGTGGGGCGAACGATATCCAGGCTTCATGGACGGCATCGTGCCACTCGCCAGCGTGCCCACGGCAATCGTTGGTCGCAACCGGATGCTCCGGCGGATGGCGATGGACGACATTCGCACCGATCCCGAGTGGCGCGGCGGCGAGTACACCAGTCAGCCGCCGGGCCTGCGCGCCGCGCTCCAGATTCTCTGGCTCATGACGAGCGCGCCGCTCGTGCAGCATCACGACGCTCCGACACGCGAGAAGGCCGACAGCCTCATCACTGCCTGGCTCGACGCGCGATTCCGCACGATGGACGCGAACGACATGCTGTTCGCCTTCGATGCATCGCGCGACTACGATCCGGAATCCCGCCTCGACCGGATCACCGCGCCGGTGCTCGCGATCAATTCGGCCGATGATCTCGTCAATCCGCCGGAGCTGGGACTGATGGAGCGGCTGATGCCGCGCGTAAAGCACGGCCGATATCTGCTCCTGCCCATCACGGGTGAGACGCGCGGACATGGCACGCATACAGTTGCTTCAGTTTGGGTCGAGTCATTTGCGGGATTCATGGCTGGTCTCGCGCCGTTGTCAGTTCTGCAGTAATGGCGCGACGGCAGTCGGGAGTTGGCACTGCCGAGCTTACAGCTCCAGGCTGTCAGCTGACTGTGACACTCGTTGATCGCGGCGCGGGGAGATTGTGGCGTGACGGGGCGCGGTCGTGACGAGCGGCGTCACGCTGGTTCTTACGTCTCATGCTCACGGCTTGCAGCTGTCAGCTCGGCCGTGGACCTGTCATTCTCTGCTTTCGCGGCCGTCAGCCTGACGGACTCGACAAATCGGCACTGGACTTGCTCCCCTCCTGGCTCATGTACCAACTGCGCACTCTCCTGCATCGATTAGCCCGTCACTCCCTGCTGGCGGGTGCACTCGTCACCGCCGCGTGCGTCCAGGTGCGCGATCGCTCGGACGAGGCCGCGAAGAAGGCGGCGGTCGACAGCGCGAGCACCGTGTTCATCGGCGATGCGAAGCCGAATGCGATGTCGCCTTCGCCCGACACGTATGGCGCCGACAGCGCGACGCCCGTGCGCGGATTCGGGCCGATGGAAATCGAAGCGGAGCTGATGGCCGATTCGGCGCGGACGATCGAGGTGCACGGCGCGCCTCCGGCGCCGGCACCGGTGGTCGGATCCCCGACGACCCCCGCCATCGTGACCAGTGACGCTGACCTCGCCATACTCCAGCGCGAGCTGTCCATCCCGGTGGCGGGCATCGCTAAGTCTGCCCTGCGCAACACCTACGACGAGATGCGCGGTGGCACACGTATCCACGAGGCGCTCGACATCCTCGCTCCGCGCGGCACCGCCGTGCTCTCGGCTGCGCCCGGCCGCGTGCTCAAGCTGTTCAACAGCAAGGCGGGCGGGCTGATGGTGTACGCCAGCGACTCCACGGAGCGATTCATCCTGATGTACGCGCATCTCGACGCGTACCAGCCTGGGCTCGCCGAGGGTCAGTCGCTGCGCCGCGGGCAGCCGCTGGGCATCGTCGGTACCACGGGCAATGCGTCGCCCACCGTGCCACATCTCCACTTCGCACTCGCGCGAACGAACGACGTGAAGCAGTGGTGGCGGGGAGTGCCGGTGAATCCGTACCCACTGTTGCGTTGAACTGACATCCGGTGGCACGTGCAGGGTGAGACGTGAGACGTGAATGGTGAGCGGTGAACGCGGAGAGGGCACACCGGATGATGTCTGGTGTGCCCTCTACGTTTCACCACTCACGTCTCACGATTCACCAGTAGTTCAGCAGTCGTTCACCGGTTCTGCCGTATCACCCGCACGCGCTTGAGCAGGATGGCGACCGTCACCGCCGTCGCCACCAGCCACACGCCCGTGAACACCTGCTTCGCGAGTACGGATCCCTCGTCGATGCCGCCCAGGTAGTAGATCCCCAGCGCCACGGCGTCGAGCACCATCACCGCGACGACGAGGTGCAGTGTCGCCACTCGCAGCGCCGCACGCTTTGCTGCCCGCGGATCGTCCGCGCTCGGCTCACTGTTCACAGTCGTCCGTTCCGTTCTGTGTTCGTCGTTCACGGTTCACGATTCACGATTCACGATTCACGATTCACGATTCACGATTC
Organism: Gemmatimonadaceae bacterium; assembly: GCA_031362845.1. GTDB lineage: Bacteria > Gemmatimonadota > Gemmatimonadetes > Gemmatimonadales > Gemmatimonadaceae > AG11. The sequence continues at coordinate 8,588 of JANLTI010000262.1, forward strand.
ACCTTCAGTTCTCAGTCGTCCCCCATCGCCGGCACGGCGCCTTGCGGCACCGGATGCTCAGCCGTCATCGGCGGCGTCATCCCGAACCGTCCCGCGAACTTCGCGCGCCACTCGTCCATCACCTCGTAGAACGTCGGGATCACCAGCAAAGTGAGCAGCGTACTGGTGAGCACACCACCGATGATGGCCATGCCGAGCGGTGCGCGGAATTGTGCGCCCTCGCCACGACCGAGGGCCACCGGGATCATGCCCGCGATGAGCGCGAACGTCGTCATGAGAATGGGACGCAGCCGGATCGCCCCCGCCTCGATCAACGCCTCGCGGAGTGGCATGCCGTCCTTCTCGCGCGCCCACTTCGCGAAGTCGATCAGCAGGATCGCGTTCTTTGCCACGATCCCCATCAGCAGGATCACCCCGATGAGCGACATCAGGTTTACGGTGAAGCCCGACACCGCGAGCGCGAAGAGCACGCCGATGAGCGACAGCGGCAACGACATCAGGATGGCCAGCGGATCGATGAACGATCCGAACTGCACCACGAGAATCAGGTACATCAGCATCACGGCGATGCCCAGTGCAAAGAAGATCTGGCCGAAGACCTCCTGCTGCGATTGCGCATCGCCGCCCAGCGAGAGCGTCACGCCGGGCGGGAAGGTCATCTTCGCCAGCTTGGCATTCACTTCGGTCGTCACGTCGCCCGTCGCGCGCCCCGACGTATTCGCCTGCACCGACACGACCTGATCGCGATCCAGGTGATCGATGATCGCCGGTCCGACCCCCGGCTTGATCGTCGCCACCTGACCCAGCGGCAGCGTCGTCGGCACACCGTTGGGACCCACGACCACGAGCGGAAGCTGCCGCAGGTCATCGGCGTTGCGGCGCGACTCCGGCGCGAGGCGCACCTGCACATTGCGCATCTGGCCCGATGGATCCTGCCAATCACCGGCATCGATACCCGCAAACGCCGGCCGAAGCGACTGTGCCACCTGACCCACCGTCACGCCGAGCGTGCCGGCGACCCCGCGGTTGAGGTTCACCTCGAGCTCGGGCTTCTGTCCCTTCGTGGACAATCCGATGTCCACCGCGCCCGGCGTGTTGCGCACGATCTCCATCACCTGCTCGGCCGTCTGGTTGAGCGCCGCCAGATCATTGCCCCGGAGCTGGAACTGCAACGCCTTCTGCCCGCCACTGAAGTCGCTCGTGAACACCGCGAGCGTGACGCCGGCGACCCGCTTCATCTCGCCTCGGAGCTCGGCCGCGATCTGCTCGGCGCTCTGGCTCCGCTGCCCCTTCGGCACGAGGCGGACATAGATGTTCCCCACATCCACGGTGCCGCTCGCGCCGCCGCCGAGCGTGGTGTACGTGTAGCGCACTTCCTTGTGCGCGCGCGTGATGCGCGCCGCTTCCTGCGCCTTGAGCCGCGTGTACGCCATGTTCGATCCGGGCGGCGTCTCGATCGCGATGATCATCTCCGCCCGGTCGTCCTCCGGGAAGAAGCCGACCCCCACCGTGCGCCAAGCCAGGCCCGACGATGTGATCACCTTCGGCAGCCCGTAAAAGAGTGCGAGGCCGACGAGACCGACGGCGATTCTCGGCAGCCGGCCAAGACGCTTGTTCGTGAGCGCCCAGACCACCACTCCGATGCCGACGAACGCACCGAGCAGGCCGGTCACGCCACCGGAGAAGAGAGTGAACGAGGCGAAGAAGGTGCCGATCGCCAGGGCCACCATCGCCGAGCGATGGTCCAGCGCCCACGCGATGACCTCGCGATAGTGCTCGGCCTGACGGTTGAACCAGCGATTGAATCGGTCGAGCGCCTTCGTTACCCGGTTCTTCTTGTCTTCCGGCACGTGCGGATCGGGCCAGTAGGCGGAGAGCATCGGATCGAGCGAGAACGATACGAAGAGCGAGACCGCCACCGAGCACGCGATCGTCAGCGCGAACGGCTTGAACCACTGGCCGCCCACCCCTGGCATGAATCCGATCGGGATGAACACGGCGAGAATCGAGAACGTGGTTGCCGCGACAGCCAGCCCGATCTCATCGGTGCCCTCGCGCGCTGCCGTGTAGTGATCCTTCCCCATCTCCACGTGTCGCACGATGTTCTCGCGCACCACGATGGCGTCGTCGATCAGGATGCCGATGGCGAGCGAGAGGCCGAGCAGCGACATCGTCTCCAGCTTGAAGCCCATCACCCAGACGGCGATGAAGCTCGCGAGCACCGAGACCGGCAGTGCCAGGCCGGTGATGACCGTGGACCGCCAGGAGTTGAGGAAGAGGAACACGACGAGCACGGTGAGCAGCGCACCTTCGATCAGCGCTTCCTCCACGTTTCGCACGGCGGCGTCGACGCGCACGCCGGCATCCTTCACGAGCTCGAGCTTGGTGCCCGCTCCCAGCGTTGGCTGAAGCTCCGCGACGCGCTCGCGTACCTTGTCCGACACATCCGTCGTGCTGTAGCCCTTCGCCTTCTTGACGTCGATGCCGACCGCTTCCTGGTCGTTGAACAGGGCGAGCGTTCGCGGCTCCTCGGTACCGTCACGGACGGCGGCGATTTCTCCCAGCCGGATGACCTGACCATTCCGCTCGGCCACCACGAGCTGCGCGAATTCCTGCGGATTCTCCAGCCGACCCTTGAGGCGGATGGAACGCTCGTCCATGTCGCCCACCACACGCCCCACCGGAGCAGCGAGATTCTGGAGCTGAAGCGCCTGCACCACCTGCGCGACGCTCACGCCGGTGGCCTGCATCTGTAGCGGCTTGAGCTCCACCGTGAGCTCGCGCTCCACCTTGCCCGACACCACCACCTCGGCCACACCCGGCACCGAGCGGAGCTCGCGCGTGATCGTCGGATCGGCGAGACGGGTCAGCTCGGCTTGCGACAGTGTGCTCGACGACAGAGCCATCGACACGATGGGACGATCGGTGTCGTTGAACTTCTGGACGATCGGCTCCTTCATCTCCAGCGGCAGGTCGGCCCGCTTGGCCGAGATGGCGTCGCGCAGGTCCTGCGTCGCTTCCATCAGGTCCTTGCCGAACTGGAACTCGACCATGATGAAGCCATATCCATCGTACGCCTTGCCGTAGACGTGCTTCACGCCGGCGATCGATGAGATCTGCTCCTCGATCGGATCCAGGATCTCCTTCTCGACGCCCTCGGGCGATGCACCGGGATACGGAATGCCCACCGTGACGACGGGCGGGGCGACGTCGGGGAATTCGTCCGTCTTGAGCCTGAGCAATGCGAACAGTCCGAACACCGCCAGCGTCAGCATCGCCACCACGGTGATGAGCGGCTTCCTGATCGCGAAATCCGAGATGAACATTGAAGATCCTGAACGGGGTGAAAACCGTGCGATGACGAACGCTGCTGGGCTGAACGGTGTTACGGCTTCCGAACGTCGTTGGGTGAGGCGACGCGCACCGGGGTGCCGGGCGAGATACCGCGCGCGGCGCCGAGGAGCAGCGTGTCGCCCGGAACGATGCCGCTCGTGATCTCGACGGTCTCGGCCGCGGCATCCCGGATGCCGGTCCCGACATCGATCTTCTCGATCTTGCCGCCCTTGAGCCGCACGACCGTGGGCCGAAGCCCACGCTCGTCCACTGCGCCGAACGGAACCATGGGAGCGGTGCGGGCCTCACTGGACACGCGTCCTTCGGCAAACAGTCCGCCCACCAGCGTGTTCCCGGCGTTCGGGATGGAGGCGACGATCTTCACCTGGCGCGTTGTCGGGTCGGCCGTCGGATTCACGCGAGTGATTCGCCCGCTGAAGCTCCGGTTCGGGTAGCCGTTGACCTTGAACTCCACGGCCATGCCGACGCGCACCTGCGCCAGCGCGTCGGCCGGGACAGACGCCTCGAGCTGCATGCTGCCCGGATCGACGACCGTGAAGAGCGCCGCGCCCGGCGACACCACGTCGCCGGCGTTGATCTGGCGCTGCTCCACCACACCGGTGAAGGGTGCCTGCACGCTCGCCTTGTCGAGCTGCTTGTTCACGTTCGCGAGCTGCGCGCGCGCCGTGGCGAGCTGTCCCTGCGCGGCGATGAGCGCATTGCGCGCGCGCTCGAGATCGCGCTCGGCGATCGCCCCCGCCTTCTCCAGCGTCGCGTTGCGCGACAGCTCCCGTTGCGCGATGTCGTAGCTGCTCTGCGCGGTGGTCACGGCGCCTCGCGCCGAGATCTGCTGATCGCGCAGCACCGCGGCGTCGAGCTGGGCAAGCGGCTGCCCGGCATTCACGCGCTGGCCCGCCTCGGCGTACGTCTGCAGCACCGCGCCGCTCATCTCGGAGCGGATCGTTGCCGAGCGTTCGGCAGAGAGCGAACCGGAGAGCGCCGGCCCGGTGCGGATCTGCTCCGCGCGCACGACCGTCACGTTCTCCGGTCCCACGAGCATCGTCTCGGTCTTGGCTGGTTCCGCGCTCGCGTCGTTCCTGTTGCAGGCGCTGACGCCGAACAGGACGACCGCCAGGGCGGCAAGGGTCGTGGCGCGCGGAGCGCGCGTGCGGAAGGTCTGCATCGTCATCATGGGGTGGTGCTCCCGGATTGTGCCGCGCCCGCGGAGCTGGAGGCGGTTTGAGCGCGCTGTTGCTGTTGCGTGGGCTGTTGCTGCTGCTGTTGCTGCTGCGATGACGCGCGCTGCGCGCCGGCGCCGAGCGCGCCTGTGTTGATGGGCAAGTCGCGAAGGAGGGCGACGCGAGCGCGGGCGACCGCGAGGTCGCGCGCGCTGAGCGCCTGGTTCGCGACCGCCTGCTCGAGCAGGAGGCGCGACTGCGTGAGGTCCGTCTGCGTGGAGATGCCTTCGCGATAGCGGATCTGATCGATGCTGTATGCGCGCCGGGCCTGACCCGCCGTGCCGCGGCTGGCGGCGAACGACGCTTCGGCCTGCTGGAGCTGATTCAGCGCGACGCGCGTGTCGAGCGCGGCGAGTTCCTGACTCAACCGGTGACGCGCGCGTGCCTCGTCGAGATTCGCCCTGGCCACGTCGACCTGGCCTGACACGCGGCCGCCGCTGAAGAGCGACATGCCGAGCGAGCCGCCGATCGTCCAGTTCTCGCTGAACCGGTTGAGGTTCGGCGTGATGCTGTTCGGGAAGAACAGCCGCTGGTAGTTGCTGGTGATGGCGAGCGACGGCAGCCGGTCGGCGCGCGCGACGCGCAGGAGGCCTTCCTGGGCGCGCACGTTCTCTTCGCTCTGCCGCACAGGGGCACGGTTGGCCGTCGCCGTATCGGGCGCCGGCAAGGGGGCCAGCGTGTCGATGGGCATTCCGGGCGCCACTGAGCCAGCGGTCGCGTTGGCGGCGATCACGCGCGAGACCGTCGCTGGCTCGTCGATGGGCGTCGTGAGCGAGAGCGGCTCATCGAGCGGAAGGTTGAGCAGCTGCTTCAGGCGGAAATAGGTGACGTCGCGATCGCCGCGCCGCTGGATCACGACGGGGCGCTGATTGTCGCGCGACACGGTGGCGCGAAGCAGATCGAACTCGCTGGTGTTGCCCACGCGGCGCGCGAGCGTGGTCTGCCGCAGCAGCTCGTCGGTCTGCGCGAACGTCGTATCGGCAATCTCGACGAGCCGATCGGCGAGCACCGCGTCGAAGTAGGCTTGCGTCACATCCAATGCGAGCTGCGCACGCTGCGACGTGAGTGCCACGTCAGCCGCGCGGCGTCCGGCGCTCGCGGCAGCGTTCTGGCCGCTGTTGCGGCCACCGCTGAACACGTTCTGCGAGAAGGCGAGCCCGATGGTGTACTGGTTCTTCGCGCCGAACCCGACGGAGCCGAAGTCGATGCCCTGCGCGGCGACGCAGGTCTGCGCCTGCGCGAGCGCGGCGTCCCGCTCCGCCTGTGTCGCGTTCGCCGAGATGCGCGGTGCGCAGACGGACTGCGGCTGCGGAACGGTGGAGGTGTCGGGGCCGCCGCCGGAAAGCGCGGAGAACTGCGAGCGCAGCGTGCGTGCGTACGCGACGCTGCCATTGAGCTGTGGCAGATAGAGGCTGCGCGCCTGCTTCGCCTGGCCGCCGGCGCGCGCGACGCCGGCGCGGGCGACGTCGAGCTCCTCGCTCTCACGTGCGGCCAGGCGAATGGCGTCGTCGAGCGAGAGCGCGCGGCCCACGGTCGCGACGGCAGACGGCCCGGGTCCGGGCGCCGGTTGCTGCGCCACGACGAGTTGGGGGATGATGGCCAGGACGAGCGGCGCGGCCGCGCACCGGAGCGAGCGGACGACCGTGATCCAGGCAGACGCTGTGTTCATTGCGACGAGGACGAAGGAGAGAATGCGCGGCGTGCCGGTGATGCATCGTCAGGCGCGGTCGCGCCCAGCACGCGGAGAAAGATGCGGACATACCGCTCGGCGGCTTCGTCGAGCGGGGGGTAGACATCGGGAACGAAATGGCGCGCCATGGCGTCGCTCATCACGATCGCGGTGAGCATCACCGCTGACACGTCGATATCGATGTCGGCGGCGGCGAGGCCACGTGCCTGGAGCCTACGGATGTACGCCGTGATGGTGTCATGCTTGTCGTGCCGCCCACGGCAGGCAAACTCCGCAGCGTCGGGCCGCTCATCCATCTCGCTCATCGTCTGGACCAGCAGCGGTCGCATGTCGCGCACGCGCTCCAGGCTCGCGGCAACGAAGGCCGTGAGCTCGGCGAACGGATCGACCGGCTCGAGAGGGAGGCTCGGGACGTTGCCCTGCTCGTGGTGCTGCTCGAGCACGGCCTCGAGGAGGGCGCCCTTGGACCCGAAGGTACGAAACAGGGTGACCTCGTTGACCCCTGCTTCGATCGCGATCAGGCGGGTCGTGGCGCCGCGGAAGCCGTGCTTGGCATAGACACGGCCGGCTGCTTCGAGAATGCGTTCACGGGAGACCATGGACGCATGCTAGCGCAAACAATTGCGTATGCAAGTACCTACTTACTTACCCAATCGTTACACAATCGCCCTTCCCCGGTCGCGACAAATGGCCGCGACCGCGAGAACCGGCCTCAATCCGCCCGGGGCGCCGACTCGGCCACGCGCGGGCTGTTCGACATGTCCACCCGATCGTCGCCGCGGCGCTGCGGTCCCTTGCCACGGGGCAGGCGACGGGGAGGGTTCGCATCGAGCAGCATCAGCGCGAACTGCTCGACCGTGGCCTCCCGCCAGTTCTCCGGCCACCTCACCAGCTCCACCACGATGTCGTCGGCCGTGAAGCGCAGCACCATCTCCGGCACTCCCCCGCGATCCAGGCACTCGTGGATGCGTACCGTCCACTCGCGCCCGGCAGGGCTTCGGAACGTCCGCCGCCCTCCCTCCTGGGCGATCGCCACCTGCTCGATCTCCACCGCGCTGACGGCGCGCCGCTGTCCGCTCTGGGACTTTTCCCGAACTCGTCGCACGGGCACCGCTCGACGACAGAGCTCCTCCAGCTCGGGAATCGGCAGTGTGTTCCACGCTCGCGGGTACGGCGCCTCGAGCCGGCGCTTCTCCCGGCCGCATTCGAACACCAGCCAGCCGTCCTGCAGGTTGGCCATGTAGTCCTCGCCGCGTGTCACGGGATGCATATGCGTGGGCATCACGTCCCACGCCCGCCAATCCACGCCCCGACTATCGGTGAACTCTCTCACGGCCATGCCCGCCTCTATCGGTTCTCTGTGGGTGCTCTCAGCGGCCGATTGCTATTCAAGGGTCGTACCCGACGGAACGGCCACAACGCCGACGTTGCTGCCGCATTTTCATGCCAACGGAGCATCAATCCGCACCGCTTGACTACCGGTTCAACGTTCCGCGCACGGGCCACAGTGTCGCGCACGCCCATTAACTTCGCGCGCATGTCCGCCGCCGCCATTCCCGGCCCTCACCGGCGCTATCCCGGCGAGTTCGCGCTCGCGATCGTCCGGCGCCCGCACGAATTCCTGTCCGGGCTCGCGGCAGAGTTCGGCGACGTCGCGACGTTCAACATCGGCCGGCAGCCGATCGTGCTGCTGAACCATCCCGATGACATTCGCGACGTCCTCGTCACCCACGGCAAGCGATTTCACAAGGGACGTGGTCTCGAACGGGCCCGCGTGCTGCTCGGCAAGGGGCTGCTCACCAGTGAAGACGACCTGCACCTCCGGCAACGTCGTCTGGTGCAGCCGGCCTTTCACCGCGCCCGCATCGCCGGCTACGGCGACACGATGGCCGACTACGCGAAACGGCGCGCCGACGCATGGACGGACGGCGTGGAGTTCGACGTCGCTCGCGAGATGGCTGCCTACACCCTCGCCGTCGTCGGCAAGACGCTGTTCGACGCCGACATCGAAGGCGAGGCGCACGACATCGGCGATGCGTTGGCGACCGCGATCGCAACGTTCAACTTCACGGTGCTGCCCGGCTCGGAGTTCCTGCTCCGACTGCCCATTCCGGTGGCGATCCGCTTTCGCCGCGCCCGCGCCCGCCTCGATGCCACGATCTACGAGATGATCGCTCGGCGACGGGCGTCGGGGGAAGATCGCGGCGACCTGCTGTCCATGCTGCTGCTCGCGCAGGATACGGAAGGCGACGGGAGCGGCATGAGCGATGTGCAGTTGCGCGATGAAGCGATGACGCTGTTGCTCGCCGGCCACGAGACGACGGCGAATGCGCTGATGTGGGCCTGGTATCTCCTCGCGAGCGCACCGGCGGTCGAAACCAGGATGCACACCGAGATCGACGCCCTGGGCGACCGCGCGCTCGGCGCAGACGATCTCGCGCGACTGCCGTACACACGGGCCGTACTGGCCGAGACGATGCGCCTGTATCCGCCAGCGTGGATCCTGGGGCGCCGAGCGCTGGATGCGTATCACGTGCGGGGACACGTGCTCGCGCCGCGCACGGTGGTGCTGATGAGCCAGTGGATCGTGCACCGCGACCCGCGATGGTGGGAACGCGCGACGTCGTTTCAGCCCGAGCGCTGGTTGCCCGGCGGCAGCGCGAGCGACGCGGAGCGACCAAAGTTCTCGTATTTCCCGTTCGGCGCTGGCACTCGCATCTGCGTGGGCGAGCAGTTCGCGTGGATGGAAGGCGTGCTTGCACTCGCGACGTTCGCGCGGCAGTGGCGGCTGCGTCTCGCACCCGGACATCCGGTGGAGCCCCAAGCCATCATCACGCTACGAGCCAGGCACGGGATGCGGATGATCGCCCAGCGACGATGACGCGGCAGCGAGGGGAGTTATTGCGGTCGCAGTGGTGACTGTGCGATGCGCGCGAGCAGGTCGGCTGGATGCTCGTACACCGCGAGTGCGCCGTCGAGCGCGGCATCGGTCCAGCCTCCGCAGCGCAGCGCGATGATCGGTACCCGGGCCCGCGTCGCTGCCTCCACGTCGTAGGGCGTGTCGCCGATCATCACGCAGTGGGAGGCGGGCCGACCGACCGTTCGCAACGCGGCGAGCACGATGTCCGGGTCGGGCTTCGATCGCTCGGCATCGTCCGCCGACGAGGCAGCCTGGATGAGGTCCGCGACGCCGGCCTGCTCCAGCAGGAGTCGGACTTCGTCCGCCGCGGCCGACGTCGCGACCACGAGCTGGAGGTCGCGAGACGCGAGGTGCTCGAGCAGCGCGCGCGCACCGCGCGTGGGCGTCAGCGCGGGCAACTCGTCGCAACGAAAGATCTCGCCACGTGTCTCGCCGATGCGCTCCGCCTCGCCACTGTCCGGATCCAGCCCACTCACCTGCGGGAGCAGCTTGTCACCGCCCATGCCCACGCGAGAACGGACCTCGTCGAAGGGGACGACGTAGCCGTGTTCCGCCAGCGCGCGCACCCACGCGCGGGCATGCGCATCGTTGCTGTCGAGGAGCGTGCCGTCGATGTCGAGCAGGACGGCATGGAGCGAGGCGCCCGGGGCGCGTGGAGACGTGGCCATGGGCCGTCGCAAGTCAAAAGCAGTGCCGAGTGGACGGCTCGCGCCTAGCTTTCGCCGCTGCGCGCCCACCCCTGCCCTGCCGATGACCTTTTCCTGGCCGCCAGCCTCCAGTGCCACCCGACTGCGACGACTCGAGATCTTCGTCGCCGTGCTCTGGCTGGCGGGCGTCATCGTGGCGACCATCCAGCAGGGCATCACGCACCCCAACAACAACTTCCTGATCTTCCGCGCCGCCTCGCAGCACCTGCTGCACGGGCAGGATCTCTACGCCGCCTATCCGGCGGAACACGTCGATTTCTACAAGTACGGTCCCACGTTCGCGCTGCTCTTCCTGCCATTCGCCTTTCCGCCGTTCGTCCTCGCTCTCCTGCTGTGGAACGCCCTCAACGCCGGCGTCCTCTACGTCGCACTCGGCGCGGTGCTCCCGCGGAACGCGGCGAACGCGGCGCGAGCGATCGTCTTTCTCGACATGCTGGGCTCGTTGCAGAATGCGCAGAGCAATGCGTTCGTCGCGGGGCTCATCATCCTGACCTTCGCGTCGTACGAACGGCGACACACCGTGATGGGCAGTCTCGCCACGGCCATCGGCACGAACGTCAAGGTGTTTCCGCTCGCCGGCGCAAGCCTCGCCATCTTCCACCCGCGCAAGCTGCGCGTCGCCGGTGCGCTGGTCGCGTCGTTCCTCGGCCTCGCGCTCCTGCCCCTGCTCGTCACCACGCCGTCGGTGTTACGCGCGCAATACCTGTCGTGGCGCGCGATCGGGGCGGTCGACACGCTCAAGCGCGGATACTCGCTGATGGAGCACGTCCAGCTCCTGTTCCGCCTCGGCCTTCCGAATTGGCCATTCCAGCTTGCGGGCGTCGCACTCCTGCTGGCGCCGGTCCTCGCGCGGCGGGAACGGTGGGGCGACTGGCGTTTTCGCCGCGTCTACCTGTGTTCGCTGCTCGTGTTCTGCATGCTCTTCAACCACCTCGCGGAGAGCCCCGGCTTCGTGGTCGCCGTCGCCGGCGTCGCCATCTGGTTCACGGCGCTCGCGGAGCGGGGTCGGTGGACGTGGGCGCTGTTCGCGCTCTTCATCGTGGGCACGGTGTTGTCGTCGTCCGACGCCATGCCCGTATGGCTTCAGCGGCACCTGTTCGATCCGTACCGGTTGAAGACGATTCCGCTCCTGCTCGTCTGGATCGCAATGCAGCGTGCGCTCTGGCGGCGCGCGACGCCGAGTGCGAGTCCGTCGCCGGAGATGCCCGCGACGGACTGAACGCGCCTACTGCATGTTCGATCGCAGCAACTTCGCGCGATCGAGATGCCGTTGCAGAATGGGCGCGACTTTCTCGATCATGGCTCTCAGCTCCGCATGCTGCGTGGCGCCAGCGCCCGCCTGCGCTGCGGCGAGCACCTCCTCGTGATGCATCACGGCGTGGTCGAGGAAGAACCCGTCCCATGCCGGGCCGCGCGGCATCGCGGTCAGGCTGTCGACGAGCGCGGCGGCGCGGGCGCCGGCATCGTCGCCGGCGGGCAGCACCGGGCTGATGTTCAACGTGGTCGCGAGCGCCTCTCCAGCCACGCGGAGCGCATGATGATCGCGCATCATCCGGCGGCCGTACACGTTGACGTCCTCGTTCACCCCTCTCGCGGCGGCAATCGCGCCAGCCGCGCTGTCCGCCGCGTGCGCCTGGTCCAGCACCGCGAGGATGTTGGCATCGGTCATGGCCGGCGTGGCGCGCGGCGCGGGCGCCGTGCCGCCGCTGGTGGCCGTGACAGCCGCCGTGGAATCGGCTGCGCGCGCGCCGTTCCCTGCGGCATCCGGCTTCGCACAGGAGACGAGCGAGGCCGCGCAGGCGAGCGCGAGCGAACTGCGGCGAACGACGCGGGACATCGGGCCTCCTGACTGGTATTTGCCGTGTGCCCCATTCGGGCGGCCCAGCGGAAAGCAAGAAGCATACACGTCACGATGCACCGGACGCGTCGCTCCTTGTGGCGCAGGGGATGCCTTATGAGTGGGTCCGTGGTGCGGATCGATCGGCACGGGCAGGGGTAGATCATGGGTCGTCGCCGTCCGCGGGAGTGTGCCGATGCATCGTCGTTCGAAGGCAGCGCTGACCATCGTGTGTGGCGCAGGAATCGTCGTCGCGCTCGCGTCCAGCGAGGGCGGATTTTCTCGTGCGCGCATGGTTGGCTTGTCGGAGCAGGTGGCCGACGTCGCCTCGACGTTGACTGGCCAGACGAAGCTGGCGACGGACGCGACGTCCACCGGCCGGCACATGGGCTTCGACACCGGCAGGTATCCTGGCGATGCCGCCATGCGCGCATGGCGCAGCGGCGGAGCGCCGTACGAATGGACCGGCTACTATCTGCCCGCACCGTGCCATCAGGATGACGGCTGGTCGGGCAAGCGCGCGACGCTGACCTCGATGGGCTATGGGCTCGCCGTGATCTACGTGGGGCAGCAGACGTGGGGACGCATGCCCGGCAAGCCCTATCTCGTGCCGGTGACAGTGTCGAAGAAAGTGCGGTCTCGCGTCGGTCGCGGTGCGAAGCGACGTTGGGTGACGCGGACGGTTCGGCAGACGGTGATGCGCAAGGCGCCCGCGCCGGCGAAGGACGCGACCTGCAACGCTGACTTCGTGACGGAGGCTCGCGGCGTCGCCGAAGCGAACGATGCCGTGGCTCGCACGGAGCGCGAAGGATTTCCACGCGGCACGACGGTCTTCCTCGACGTGGAATACATGGATTTCACGCCGAAGCCGATGCGCGACTACTACTCGGCGTGGGTGCGCACCGTGCTCGCCGACGGTCGCTTTCGCCCGGGCATCTACGTGCACACGAACAATGCGAACGTCGTGTACAACGACGTGAAGCGGGAGTATCTCGCGGCCGGGCTTCCCGACGAACCGCCGTTCTGGGTGGCGAAGTCGAAGGGATTCGACGTGACGAAGTTGCCGAGCGAGATGGGGCACGCGTTCGCGGCCGTGTGGCAGGGTGTGCTCGACGTGGAGCAGACGTGGGCGGGCCACAAGATCCCGATCGACGTCAACGTGGCTGGCTCACCTTCGCCGTCGGATGCCACGCTCGCGAGCTACGCGAGCTATCTCAGCGCCGCGATGGCGGCACGCGCCACGGACTAGCGCGTTTTGCGCTGGTCCGTGGAGCGTCGTCACACCGTCACCCCTTCGCGATCCGGCCGAGCGCTTCCAGCGCCTTCACCACGCGTGAGCTCGGGATGGCACCGGCCGATGAGGCCTTCACGAGCTTGTCGTCGCGGTGGTAAAGGTCGTTGCCGAAGTAGAGCGCGCCGTCACGGATGTACGCCGTGCCGTAGGTGATGTAGACGGGCAGCTTGCGCGGCAGCTTCACCGGCGTATTGTCGGCGCCCGCATCCATCGCCTGCTGCACCTTCGCGGCGTCCCACCCGAGCACCCACTGTGCGAGCTCGGTCGGCTTTTCGACGCGAATGCAACCATGACTGAACGCGCGAACGTCCTTGCCGAACAGCTCGCGGTTGGGCGTGTCGTGCAGGTAGATGTTGAAGTCGTTCGGGAACAGGAACTTCACGAACCCGAGTGAGTTCTGCGGGCCGGGCTTCTGCCGAATGCGCGTCGTGCCGCCGTCCTTGTAGTACTCCAGGTTCTCCGCCGCCATGTAGCCGGGATTGCTCGCGATCTTCGGCTCGATTTCCTTGGCCTGGATGTCGGGCGTGATGTTCCAGTAGGGACGGAACACCACCGTCTCCATGGAATCGCTGAACACGGGCGTCGCCTTGTCCTCGTACTCCTGCCCGACGATGACCTTCATGTCGAGCGCCTTCTCGCCCTTGTCGAACGCTTCCAGGTGGAAGGCGGGCACGTTGACGGAGATGTAGCGCGAGCCGAGCGAGCGTGGCATCCATCGGTCGCGCTCGAGGTTGGCGGCGATCTGCCCCAGCCGGTACTCGGCCGGCACGTTGAGCGAATTGAGCGTCTCGGCGCCGAGCGCGCTGTCCACGGCGATGGCATGTCGCGCCTGGAACTGGGCGACCGCCGCGGCGAGCGAGGCATCGAACACATTCCCGCCGGCCGCACCAGCAACCGTGATGCCCTCGGCCACGAGCCGCGCGCGGAGCGCCGCAAGTCGCTGCGGGGTGTCCGTGTCTCCCGTCTTGAGCGCCTTGCCCGCGGGAATGGCGATCCAGCCGCCCTTGCCCACGATGCCGCGGTAGCGCACGAGTTCCTTCTGCAGGCCGACGTAGTCCGGGTTGTTGGGGCGCATGGCGTTGATCGCCGGCTCGAGCGGCATCTTCCCGAGCGTGCGCACCAGCGCGCTGTCGACGTTCTCGTCCTGCGGGTTGATGTTCCAGCTCTGGGCGATCGACTTCGGATCCACCTGTCCGGTCAACAGGTCCTCGCCGAGCGAGGCGTAGGTGGACGTGAGCAGGACGTCGGCGTCGGCGAGCTGGTCGGCCGTCGGCTTCGGGGCGCGGCGCAGCTCGACGATGGCGTTGGCGAGCTCGGTGATGGGATATTCATCGAGCTTGAGCGCGTCGGCGTTCGCGTTCAACACAGCGTCGGTGAGCGCACCGGCGCGGTCCTTTTCCAAACCGTCCTTCGTGAGCCAGAGGGGAGTCTGGCCGTAACGGGTGTAGAGTCGCTGCGTGCGCTTCCAGGCTCTTTCGCCCACCGTGGCGGGACGTTGACCGGTGAGCCGCTGGGCGATGGAAGCCCGGAGCGCCGCGACCGGCACACCCTGCACGTCGGTGAGATTGGCGGGCGACCATGCCGGCTTCGCGACGTCGCCGGCGGATGTCTCGCTGGCGGTTTTCTTGTCGCCGCTCGAGCACGCGGCGAGCACCGCAACCGGCAGCAGCAGGGCGGCGAGTCGCCGGGCGCGCGGGGTGAACAGGTACGGGAAGGTCATTGTGATGTCACTCGGTCGACTGGGAAATGAGCCGGACGCACGTTCCGACTACCGGATCCGTGAGGGGCGAGATGCGGGCCAGCGGTATTGAGAGGCGGAGTGCACAGACCTGCCGGTAGGATGGAGCCGGTCGCCTTCGAGAACCAGCTCCGAGAGTAACGCTCCAAAATGTCGTTATGATGTCGCAGTAGTGATTAGTTCGTGATTCGAGATTTCAGTGATGCTACGTACGGCGAAAGGCGTGCGGCGCGTCGTGTGGCGAGAGGCGTGCGGCGTGCGGCGGGAATTCGGATGGGGGCAATTTGATGACTTCAGTGCGATTCCTCGCCTTGAGCATTCCTCCACCTTTGATTCCCCTCGCGGTGGCGGGCACGTGCCCTGCCTGTGTTGCGCCATGTGTCGCCATCTGGCGCGCCGAACCTTCACGGAGAAATTGGAGTCATGGAAACTGACGCGACAACCATGAACGGATCCTCGGCCGGATCGGGCTCGGCGAGGGACGCAGGCTCGAGTCCCCTGTCGGATGCAGTGGAGTCCGTGCGCGCCAGGACCGGGAACATGCAGGCCGGGCTGGCCGACCTGCTCGACTCGAGCGCACAGGTGATTCGCTCACGCGGGGTTTCGGCCAGTGAGGCTGCGGGATCCGCGGTCGGCGACGGGGCGGCCGAGCGATTGGCGCAGAGCGGTGAGGCAACGGCGGCGGTGCTGGAGCGCGGCGCGCTGTGGCTGCGCGAGAACGACCTGAGCGACGTCGAGGCCCGCGTGACGTCTCACCTGAAGAAGAATCCGACCCAGACGCTGCTGATCGCTGCGGGGATCGGGTTCCTGCTGAGCCGGCGGCGCTGAGCGCGCGGCCGCGGCACATGACGCGAACTCTCGCCCTCGCCGCGACGCTGTCCGTCGCGTTCACGACCCATGCCGGTGCGCAGGCGGGCGACGCGGCGCCGCGCGTGGGTCCACCGCGCGGCAGCGTGATGGTGGTGGGCGGCGGATCGCAGGGGCCCGACCTGTACGCGAAGTTCATCGAGCTCGCGGGTGGGCCCGACGCGCTCATCATCGACGTGCCGACGGCGGGCGGCGACTCCGTCTATCCCGCGGACTGGCGCGGCACACGCGCGCTGAAGGCGGCGGGCGCGCGGAACGTGATGGTGCTGCACACGCTCGATCGCCGCGTCGCCGACAGCGACAGCTTCACCGCTCCCATTGCGCGGGCCGGCGGCGTCTGGTTCGAAGGTGGTCGGCAGTGGCATCTCGTGGATCGGTACGCGGGGACGCGCACGGAGCGCGCCTTTCACGACGTGCTCTCGCGCGGCGGGGTGGTTGGCGGGTCGTCGGCGGGCGCGTCGATCCTCTCGAGCTACATGTTGCGCGGCGCCCGCGCCGGCAACGCGACGCTCATGGCGCCCGGTTACGAAGTCGGGTTCGGCTTTCTTCGCGGCGTCGCGATCGACCAGCACGTGGTCGCGCGGGACCGGCTGCGCGATCTCGCCGACTCGCTGCTACCGCGCCGGCCGGATCTGCTCGGGATCAGTGAGGACGAAGGCACGGCGTGGGTAATCCGTGGCGATACGGCCGAGATTCTGGGTCGCAACAAGGCGTTCGTCTACGGTGGACGCGACCCCAACGACTCGGGCGTTCCATTTCTCACGCTTCGGCCGGGCGACCGGTACGACATGGGTGCTCGACGCGTCATGCGCCGCGCCATCGACGACACGCCGCTCACGCAGGGGTTCGTCGACTCGCTGTTCGGTGTCGTGGGACAGGCCGGCCAGCCGACGGCCACCGTGCTGGTCGCGCGTGATGGCGAGGTGCTGGTCGATCGCGCGTACGGCATTCCCGTGCATCCGAAATACACCCCCGCCACGACACAGCCGAACTTTGCGCTGGGCGGACTCACCACCGCGTTCACGGCATTGGCAGCGCAGCTCGGCACGCCGACGGGCATGACGTTCACGCAGGTGATCACGCGACGGGTGTTCGCGCCGGTGGGCATCAACAAGTCCACGGTGAACGACTCGGGCGTGATACAGTCCAACGTCGACGAGCTGTATCGCCTGCATCTGGGGCTGGAGTGGGCGCGCACCTTCGCGCGTGACACGAGCGCCACGAACGGCACTCCCGTTGCCACTGGCACCGCGGACGCTGGACGCACCGCCGCCGGGCTGCCGACGATCGATGCATCGCTCGGCTGGAACGCCGACCGCACGCGCGGGATGGCGCGACTGGCGCTCTACGGTACGTCGGACGGTCGACGCAACGCTTTCGTTCGTTTTCCCGACCAGCGGGCGGTGATCATCATCCTCTCGTCGAGCGATGCGGTCGACGCGCGACTGATTGCGGAGCGGATTGGGGAACGGCTGCTCGAACGTCGGTAGGTCGGTAGGTCGGGAGGTGATCAGGGCGACGAGTCGGGCAACGCGAAGGCCATGATCGCGTCGCCGGTGCCGAACTCCGCGCCATCGCCGCCCGCAGCGATGACGATGAACTGCCGGCCGTTGGCGCGATACGTCATCGGTGTCGCCTTGCCCGCCGCCGGGAGCGCGGCTTGCCAGAGCTCGCGGCCCGTGCGCGTCTCGAACGCGCGGAAGGTACGGTCGATGGTCGCCGCAATGAAAGTGAGCCCACCAGCCGTGGTGATCGCACCGCCGAGGTTGGGCGTGCCCAACGCTGACGGGCCACCGGGTGTGTTGCCACCAAGCGGCACGCGCCACGCGATCGTGCCCGTTCGCAAATCGACGCCGACCAGTGCACCGAAGGGCGGTGGCGTGCACGGCACGAGGTTCGGTCCGAACAGCAACTCCCGATACAGCGCGAACGGTGTGCCGCTCATTGGCGCGAACTCGCCGCCCACGCGGCTCGGTGTCGTCCGGCGCGCGGAGTCCAGCGCGGTGCGCGGAATGAGCTTCACCACCGCGGCCACCGTGTTCACCGGCACAACGGCGATCTGCGCAGTGGGGTCGGTGGCCACACCGCCCCAATGTGCGCCGCCGATGTTGGAGGGCATCACGAGTGATCCCTCCAGGCTCGGCGGCGTGAACGGCCCATCGTTGCGCAATGTGGCGATGCGTTCGCGGCAGCGTGCGCGATCGGATTCGGTGGCCCCGAACACTTCGGCCGACGTAAGGTGCTGTGGTGAAAGAGGTCCGATCGCGCTGTGCGGCTGCGTTGGCGACGCCTCCTCACCGACGATGGTGGAGCGCGGCACGGGGCGCTCGTCCACTGGAACGATCGGCACCCCGGTCTCACGGTCGAGCACGAAGAGCTGCCCCGTCTTCGTCGCCTGAAGCACCGCATCGCGACGACGGCCGCCGTATTGCACCGTCACCAGCGCGGGCGGTGAGGCGTTGTCGTAATCCCAGAGGTCGTGATGGACGGTCTGGAACGACCAGACGACTCTTCCGGTGGACGCACGCAGCGCGACGACGGAGTTGGCGTACAGATTCTGTCCGAGGCGCGTGCCTCCGTAGTAGTCGACGCTCGGGCTCGACGTCGGCACGATCACGAGATCCCGCGCCGGATCAGCGGCCAGCACGGACCACGCATTCGCCCCACCCGTGTGATGCGCGCGCGGTCCGCGCCACGTTCCGTACGCCGGGTCGGTGGAGTCCTGCGCAACGGGATCCCATGTCCATCGCAGCGCGCCGGTGCGAACATCGTATGCGCGCACTTCGCCGCTCGCCGCTTCGGCGCGCCCATTGTCGGCGACGGCCGACCCGACAACGATGATATCGTTCACGACGAGGGGCGGCGAGGTCTCCTCGTACTCCGCGGTCTCGTACGGCGCGTTGCGCAGCCCCGTGCGGAGGTCGACGATGCCGTTCGACCCGAAGCCCGCGCACGTCCGGCCGGTCGCGGCATCCAGCGAGAGCAGCTTCGCATCGACCGTCGCGGCGATGATGCGTCGCCGGCATACGGCGTTGGCGTCGAGCGCGGGGTCGAGCCAGGTGGACACGCCGCGGCTGGCGTGATCGCCGAATCCGATGCCACGGTCGATCCGTCCGTCGTAGGTCCAGCGTTCACGTCCCGTCGCGGGATCGAGCGCGATGATGCGGGCCAGTGGCGTGATGATGTACATGGTGCCATCGACGACGATGGGCGTGACCTCGAGCGATCGCCGCTGCCTGGTGCGGAACTCCGGACCCAGCTCGCCAGTGTGGTACGTCCACGCGAGGGCGAGTCGACGCACCGTCGAGGTGTCCACCTGCGCGAGCGGCGAATGGCGCGCGCCGAGCACGCTTCCGCCGTAACTCGGCCACTCCCCGTCGGCGACCCGTGACGCATCGACGCGCGCCGGGAACTGCGCACAGCTCGCGCACGCCGCCACGATCATGGCGACACCGACGACACGTATGGATTTCCATCGAGCGAACGACACCGGCGAGCGCCTGATCTGCACTATCTCCGTCCTCATGGTTTCGGCACGATGGCCAGCGTGCAACGCGACACGCAGACGAGCCGTCCCTCTTCGTCCGCGATCTCGATCGACCACACCTGGGTGCTGCGTCCGACGTGCACTGGCACGGCCGTCGCGCGCAGTGTGCCGTCCGTCTTCGCGCGTAGGTGGTTGCCGTTGATCTCGAGCCCGACGGCGACGAACCGCTCACGGTCGACGTTCATGATGGCACCGAACGACGCAACCGTCTCGGCCAGCGCGATCGAGGCGCCACCGTGCAGCAGGCCGAATGGCTGGCGCGTGCGATCGTCCACCGGCATCGTGGCAACGACGCGGTCGCGACTCAATTGCTGAATCTCGATTCCCAACGCCACCGCGAGCCCGCGCTTCGCGAGCGGGCCATACCAGTCGGGAAGATCGATCTCCTCGTGCAGGGGTTTCGTCATCAGTGCGTGTACACCCATTGCCAGGTCCGCTCCATCCGCTCGCGCGCCACCGCGCGATCCTCCGCAAGCAGGAAGCGCTGCGTCACGAGCGTGCGGGTTGCACGATCGACGGCACCGAGAAAGCGATTGCGCGAGGGGTACAGCCGCTCGACGCTCGGGCGGCTGTCTCCTGTTTGCCGTCGATCGGTTTCGTTACGGTGCAGCGGCGCGAACACCCCCTGAAAGCTGACGAGACGATCCGTCGGCGGCGCGCTTCGCAATTGCCACGGGAGATAGCTGCCGAGCGGTACTCTGATCTCCACGCTCTGGATCCCACCCAGTTCGTTGCCGAATGAATCGGCGCGCGGCACGAGCGCCGTGTACGGCGCACCGACGTCGGGCGGCTCGCGCGTGATGAGACCGCGGCTCCAATCGGTACCGAACGAGAGTCGATTCGGAGTGTAGGGCGCCGCGGGAAAGGCGAGGCCTGGAATGACCGGGTTTCGGCGCGTGGCGGATCGCACGAGCGTGCCGGCGCGCAGCGTGGGATACACCGACGCGGGCGGGGTCACTCCTCGCTGTACCCAACTCGTGAGCCCCACGAGCAACGCGCGGAGCGCGAGCCGCTGATCGAGCGGATCGCCGCGCCATGCACGTACGCCGGCAATCTGCTGTGCGTCGCCGAGCGGAAAGCCCGCCGGACTCGAGTGCTGCGCCGACGACAGCACGTATCGGCGCTCGCTCGGCAAGAATCCGACGTCGGTCCGACCGTCCACGGTGGTGTGCGTGAGCGACGCCGCTCTGCCCCAGTACTCGTAGCCGCCGTCCACGTAGAACACTTTCGGGAGTGGTGCGCGCTGCGGCGCGCCACTACGCAGTCCACCGCGCGCACCCGTCACCGGATCGCGCGTCGCGACACTCGTGAAGGGAAACAGGTCGGTGGGATACGCGAAGGTGGAGTACGGCTGGGCGTCGCGCGATGGCTGGGCGAAGCGGTGATTGAAGCTGCCACGCCCTGCACCGGCGGTATGTGCGAAGATGCCATCGAACGCTGGGCGCCCGAGCTCGTCGGTGTTGAAGCCCTCGTACAGGAAGTGGCGAAGAAAGCGCCCGGTCTGCGACACGCCGTACGCGATCCCGAACTTCGTGGGCGCGATGCTGGTGCTGTCGTACTTCAGGTACGAGATCATGTCGCGCACCGCGGCGAGCCCGGTGCCCACGACGACCGGGTCCTTCGCGCGATAGATCACTTCGTAGATCTTCCCCGCCTCGAATCCGGCGGCGAGGTACACATGGCGCGAGTCAGGAATGCCGATGCCCAGCTCCTCCCGCGCGAATCTCCACTCGCTGCGCGGAATGACGCGCCGCGTGCCCAGCGGATCGTCGCGCACGGTGAGCGTGTTCGCGCTGTCGTCCTGATCCGAAACGGCGTAGCCGAGGGCCTGCGAGGTGCCGACGCGGTGGCCGAGGGGGATGCTGCGGGTGGGAGCGTCGATGGTAATGTCGCTGCGCACGAGACCCGTGATCGGGTTGGCGGCGTCGCCGGCGATGGGCGGATTGAAGTGCAGGCCGGAAGTACCTGGGAGAATGTCCCACTGCCAACCGATCATGACGATCGTGTAGCCGCGACGGAGCAGCAAGGCATCGCCGTAGTACGCGGAATCGGTGGGCGGGCGATCGCGCTGCGCGTTCAGGTGGAACACGCCCACCGTCATGCCGCCGCGGTTCACTACGTCCACGAGCGTGACACCGCTGCGCTTTGCCGGATCGTGCGGCACGAGCATGACGAATTCGCTCCAGGCCTCCACCTCGCCTTGGGCGTTTCGTGGCGCGCGGTCGAGATCGACGATGCCGCGATCGTAGGGATTCGCAGGGTCGAAGGCGAAGTACACGCGGCCGGTGATTCGATCGTACGCCCCCGCTTTGCCGAACGACGCGCCGCCGCTGATCGGGTCGCGGCGGTCGATCGTGACGCGTACCACGCGCGCCAATGCGTCGGCCGGAGCGAGCAGGGTCAGAAGCAGGCCCAGCGCGGTGGACGCGAACCAGCGCGACCTCATGGCACCACCCGCGCCGGGCGCGTGGCCATCAGCGCCTCGATCTCGGCGATCTCCCGCGGCGCGGTGCTGATGCGTTCCAACCCGCGCTCGGTGATGAGGTAATCGTCCTCGATGCGCACGCCCGTGTTCTGGTAGCGCTCGACCACCGACTTCACCTTTGCGATGAAGGCGCGATTGCGCGGCGTATCGGGCAATTGATCCAGCATCGTGGTGCTGATATAGATGCCCGGCTCGATGGTGAACGCGTCGCCCTGCCTGAAAGTCTTGTCTCCGGTGTAGAACTGCGCCGGATCGTGCACGGCGAGTCCGATGCCGTGGCTGATGCCGTGGATCATCCAGAACATCGCCTGATGACACTGCCGCGGCTGACGCGCGCAGTCCACCGGCCAGGGAGGATCGAAGCGCGCGTCCACACTCTCCACGAGCCCGAGTGCCGCGAGGCCGCGGGCGCGGATATCGATGGACGAATCGAGCGAAGCCGCCGCCGACATTCCCGGCTTCGCATTGCGCTCCGCCGACTTCTGCGCGTCGAGCACAAGCTGGTAGAGCGCGCGCTGCTCGGCCGAGTACTTCCCGCTCACGGGAATCGTGCGAGTGATGTCGGCGGCGTAGCCCTCGTACTCGGTGGCCGCGTCCATCACGACGACGTCGCCCGGCTTCACGTCGCCGCGGTCGCGCATGTAATGCAACTGGGTGCCGTGCACCCCGCCCCCCACAATGGACCCGTACGAGGGCCGCGCACCGCCCAGCCGCATGAAGGTGTGCTCGAGTGCGGCCTGGATCTCGTACTCCTTCGTCGGCTCGGCGAGCGTCATCGCGGCGCGGTGGCCCTCGGAGCTGATCTCCGCTGCGCGGCGAATCAGCGTGAATTCGGCCGCGCTCTTTCGCGCGCGGAGTTGGTCGACGACGTCGTGCGCGTTCGTCACCCTGAGCCCGGGATGGCGCGCCATCACGCCCCGCATGAACTGGCGGCCCCGCGTGAGCGAATCCTGCTGCGCGAAATCGGCCGACGAGTAGTCGGCGATCTCGTGGAACTGCACGCCGGTGCCAGCGAGCGAATCCACCACCCGGTCCAGTGCGGAGAAGGCGCGCGCCGACATCCCCATCGTGCGCACAACGGTGGCCGAGTCGGGGCGCCGACCGTAGTAGAAGGCGCTGCGCGCGCCGACCGGGGTAAGAAAGAGCGTCGTCGCGCCGCGTCCACTGCGCACCACCATCACCATCGCCGCGTCGGGCTCGTCGAAGTTGGTGAGGTAGCGGAAGGCCGGGTTCTGGTAGAACGGGCCGAAATCGGTGACCGGCGTGCGGCCGCCGAAGGCGATGACGACGCCGTCCCCGATGCGCGCGGCGAGGGAGTCGCGACGGGCCGCGAACTCGGCCGCGGGAATCTGGGCGGCGGCGACCATCACTAGCGGCTGGCCGGTAATCAGCGCGAGCGCGAAGGAGACGCCGCGCCGAGCCGCGACGTGGAGTAGGCGAGAGCGCATGGCGGAGCGATGGTTGGAGGGAGACATGCCGTTACGGTAGCCCGGAGAGCGGCGGCGGGATAGACACGAATCAACGGAACGGGTGCGGGACGCGTGTGTACTGTATCCAATGCCAACGTCCCGACTCGCCATCCTGTCTGCTCTCATCGTCGCGCTTGCGCACCCGATTTCGGCGCAATCGACCGGAGCCGGCTACCTGTTCGGCGCGCCGGCCGGCCGTGTCACCATCCGGGCTGGATACGCCCACGCGGATGCACAGAGCGACGTATTCGACGGCGCGTTGAAGTTCCTGACGTTGAAACGCGGGTCGTTCAGCGGGCCGAACATTGGCGGCGATCTCGCGTTCACGGTGCAGCCGTGGCTCGACCTCGCGTTCAGCGCCGACTATGCAGCCGCCGTCTCGCCGTCCGAGTTTCGCGACTATCTCGACAACAACAACCTGCCCATCGAGCAGACCACCAGCTTCCGTCGCGCGCCGGTGATGGCGAACGCGATCGTGTACCTGGCGCCGCGCGGCCGGTCGGTGGGCACGCTTGCCTGGATCCCGGCCCGGCTCGTACCGTGGGTGGGTGCGGGCGGTGGCGCGATGTGGTATCGCTTCCGGCAGGAGGGCGACTTCGTGGACTTCCAGACGTTGAATGTGTTCACGACGAAGCTGCAGACGTCCGGATGGGCGCCCGCGTTCCAGGCGCTCGGCGGGCTGGACGTCACGCTGTCGCCGCGGTTCGCGATTACTGCCGAGGCTCGGCGCGCGTGGGCGCGGGCGACGCCGGGCGGTGACTTCACGTCGTACGACAAGGTCGACCTATCCGGGGTGACCGGATCGCTCGGCTTCACGATCAGACTGTAGCGCAGGATCACGCACAGATGGAGAGCACAATGCAGCGCATCGCGTCATTCGTCCGGTCGACCGTCGTCGTCGCGGGTATTGTCGTCTCCGCCGCTGGCAATGTCGGCGCACAGCAACAGCAGGCGGCGGGCGGTTGGCAGGGGTGGGTCGGTTGCTGGACGGCCGGTCCGGCAATCGGCGGCATTGCGCCGTCGGCGACATCGCCGCTCGTGTGCCTCGCTCCCACCGCTGACGCGAACGTCGTCGACGTCACGACGATCGCTGGCGGCAAGGTGCTCTCGACGCAGCGCATCGACGCGAGCGGCCGCGAGCAGGTGCTCGCGTCGAATGGATGCACCGGGACGCATCGCGCGCAGTGGTCAGCGGATGGGCGTCGCGTGTATCTCAAGGCGGTGTCGACGTGTGCGGGCGTGGAACGAGTGACATCGGGCATCATCGCGATGTCGTCGGCCGGTGAGTGGCTCGACGTGCAGGGAGTCGTTACGAGAGGGGATTCGGGCGTGCGCGTGGCGCGCTATCGGGATGCGGGAGTGCCGAGCGAGGTCCCGGAAGCCATCGCAGCGGCGCTGAAGCAGCGGGGATGGGCGAATCAGGGCGCGCGTCTGGCGTTGGGCGGGACGATCGGTACGCACGCGGTGCTCGACGCGACACGATCGGTGACGCCCGCGGTGGTGGAAGCGTGGTTGCTCGAGCGCGGTCAGGCGTTCTCGCTCGATGCGCGCGAGCTGGTGCGGTTGTCGGATGCTGGCCTGCCGGCGCGAGTGATCGACGCGATGGTCGTCGTGTCGAACCCGAACGTGTTCGCGGTCGCGCGGGCGGACGAGAGTGTGCGGGGCGGCTCGGCGAGCGGCGCGCGTAACGCGGAGGATGAGATCGCGGGCCGGCGCATCTTCGTCACGATGGATCCGATGTCGTCGCCGTACGGCTGGGGCTATGCGCCCTATGGGTATGGCTACGGCTACGGACCGTATGGCTATTCGCCGCTGGGATACGGCGGGTACGGCTACGGATCGGGGCGCGGGTATGGCTACTCGGGCTATCCTGGTTATCTCGCGCCGATCGTCGTGGTGAATCCGCAGGCGCAGGCGCGGGGCCAGGCGGTGAAGGGTCGTGGCTACACGCAGTCGGAGCCCAGCTCGGCGACGCCGACCGGCTCGCGTCGCGAGCAGGGGTCATCGAGCTCGTCGGGGTCGTCGGGGTCGAGCAGCAAGCCGGCGCGGAGTGAGCCTGCGCGGAGCGAGCCAGCACAGAGGACGGCGAAGCCGCGGCCGTGAGTCGGCTTGGCTGCCTCTGCATAGGTCTCGCACTGGTTGCAACCTCGGTACAAGCACAAACACCCGCACGCTCGCTGAAGGAAATCGGCCAGATCATCGACGCGGCCTTGCAAGCGGTGATTCCGCCGGAGGAGCTCCTCTCGAACCAAACCGTCGCGGAGCGCGGGATCCGTTTTGATTACGAGCGAACGATGGCCGCATTCGGGTATGCGAATGTTCCAGGCACTCGTGCGCGGCTTGGCCTGAAGCGCGCTGTCACCGCAGGCTCGGATTCGCTACTCGTGGACTGTGATCAGCGGGGGACGAAAGTGTGTTCGCGACTGGGACGGTCTGCTTACGTGCAAGTGGAGCCAATCTCCGTCTCG
>JANLTI010000264.1:0-1788 GCA_031362845.1 Gemmatimonadaceae bacterium
GGCGCCATGGCCAACTCGACCCTCACCAACTACACCATTCCGACGACGCTTGACACGCCCGAGATGGACATCGTGATGCTCGAGAATCACTACGACGGCGGGCCGTTCGGCGCGAAGGGACTGGGCGAGCTGCCGATGGACGGCCCTGCGCCGGCAGTCGTGAACGCCATTCGCCATCTCGGACTCGACCTGCGCGAGATCCCCGCCACACCTGAGACGCTGAGCACGTGCGCTTCACGCTGAACGGCGCGCCCGCCGACGTCGAGGCGCACCCGATGAAGCGCCTGCTCGACGTGCTGCGCGAGGAATGCGCGCTCACGGGCACGAAGGAAGGCTGCGGCGAGGGCGAGTGCGGCGCCTGCACCGTGCTCATCGACGGCGCGCCGGTGTGCTCGTGTCTCGTCCCGTTCGCCCAGGCCGAAGGCGCGACCGTGGTGACGATCGAAGGACTCGGCGATACGCACCCGCTGCAACGCTGCTTCATGGACGAGGTGGGCGCGCAATGCGGCATCTGCACGCCGGGCATGATCATGTCCGCCTGCGTGCTCGACGCCGACGCGTCGCTCGATGAGATCAGGATCGGGCTGGCAGGCAATCTCTGCCGATGCACAGGGTACGCAGCGATTTACCGGGCGGTCATTGCGGCGCAAGGGAACACGTGAGCGCTTCCAGCTTCGGGGTCGCCGAAGTGAAATCCAAGTGCAGCGTTTTCAGTTCTTCGTTTGGAGTTCGGCGTTTCACGACGTTTCACGGCGTTGAACGCCGAACGGACGACGCCAAACGGGAAACGCACCACTTGGATTCCCCCTGCCCGTCTCTGGTGGCGCCGGCCCTATGAAGACTCCGCTCTCCACCCTCGAGCTCCGTCGCGCTCACACGCTGGATGACGCACTCGCGATCATGCGCACCGAGCAGCGCGTGCCCATCGCTGGCGCCACCGACCTGTACGTCGGGCTCAACTTCGGCACCGTGCGCGCCACGCGATTCGTCGACATCTGGCCACTCGACGAGCTTCGCAGCATCACGGTGGCCGACGATCGCCTCGTGCTGGGCGCGCTCGTCACCTGGTCCGCGTTGCTCGCGTCGCCGGCCGTGCACGACCGGCTGCCGATGATGATCGATGCCGCGCGCCAGGTGGGAGGCGTGCAGATCCAGAACCGGGGCACCGTCGGCGGCAACATTGCCAACGGCTCACCCGCCGGTGACTCGCTTCCCGTATTCGCGGCGGCCGATGCCGTCGTCGTGCTGCGCAGCGTGGACGGAGAGCGACGCATCCCATTCAATGCGTTCTATACAGGCTATCGCGCCACGGTGATGCGCGCGGACGAACTGATCGTCGCCGTCGAAGTGCCGCGTGTCGACGGCACGCAGTGGTTCCGGAAGGTCGGCACCCGCGCCGCGCAGGCGATTTCCAAGATCGTCGTCGCCGCGGTGCGCGGTGCACCATCACGCATCGCTGTCGGGAGCATCGCGCCCACGGTCATCCGCCTCACCGCCACCGAGCGCGCCCTCGCCGCTGGGGCCTCGCTCGACGATGCGCTCGTCGTGCTCCGGTCCGATGTCCGGCCGATCGACGACATTCGCTCCACCGCCGACTACCGGAAGCGCGTGACGGAGAACCTGGTGCGGCGCTTCTGGGCCGACACCGCGTGAGCGACGTCGCGCCCACGATCGTCCGCTCGCGACGGGTCGTCACGCCCGAGGGCGTTCGGCCCGCCGCCGTGCACATTCGCGACGGCATCATTCGCCGCGTCGCCGACTGGGACGACGCACCCCGCGACGCGGTCA
>JANLTI010000273.1:0-14901 GCA_031362845.1 Gemmatimonadaceae bacterium
CCGAGTCCAAGCCGGAGTCCAAGCCGGAGTCCAAGCCGGAGTCCAAGCCGGAGTCCAAGCCGGAGTCCAAGCCGGAGTCCAAGCCCGACGTGCAGCAGGACGCGTCGGTCGACGCCAAGCCCAAGCAGGAAGCAAAGGGGATGCGCGGTGTCGTGGAGCGGATGCGTGAGAATGCCAAGGCTGCCGCAGACTCGTCGTCAGACAGCAAGGACAAGAAGAAAAAGCCCTAGCAGTTCCTCGCGCGCGACGGCGAACCAGCGCTAGCGCGCCACTCGCTCCACGACGCGCCGCATCTCGTCCGCGCGCGTCACCGATCGCTCGTACTCGCTCCCGCCCGACCTCGACAGACTCACCACATCGCGCCGGTGCCGCATCGCGCTCGTCACGCGTGCGGCACCACGCACGTGTACCTCGCGCACGCCGGCCGCCGCGACGATCTCCCCCACGTTCGACGCCGTGATTGACCCACCGGCCATCACGATCAGCCGGTGACCCGCGCGCTGCACGAGCGATCCAATGGCGATGATGCCCGCCTCGGCCGTCGGCGCGCCGCCGGAGGTCAACACCCGATCGATGCCGAGCGCGATCAGCGCGTCGAGCGCCGACGCCTGGTCGCGCACGAGGTCGAACGCACGATGAAAGGTCACCGACATCGGGCGCGCGAGCTCCACCAGCGGGCGCAGTCGCCCGACATCCACATCGCCGTCCGCCGTGAGCGCGCCCAGTGCGACCCCTTCCACACCGAGCGTCTTCACCTGCTCGATGTCCCGTCGCATGACGTCGAGCTCGTCATCCGAATACAGGAAGTCGCCGGTGCGCGGACGCACGAGGACGAACAGCGGGATGTCGATCCGATCCCACACCGCGGCGATCAGCCCCGCGCTCGGCGTCACCCCGCCCTGGAGCAGCTCGCCGCACAGCTCGAGCCGGCTCGCCCCGCCCTGCTCCGCCTCGAGCGCCGCGTCGATCGCGTCGACGCAGGCTTCGACGACGACGCCCGACGCGCTGTTCACTTGCCCTGCTTCGGCGGCCTCCACTCTCCACGCGCTACGGCGGGCACGAACTTGTCGATCCCCCGCGCGGGATACTCGAGCGTGCGTCCCTCCTCCGCGCTGCGGTAGGCGGTCATCAGCATCTGCACCACTTCGAGACCATCGTCCATCGTGAGCCGCGGCTTCTCCTTGCCGAGGAAACAGCGCACGAAGTGACGATCCTCGGCTTCGTATCCGTACGCCACCGCCTCGCTCGCCACCACGGGCATCAAGCCCATCTCGGCGTTCTGCTTCTCCACGAGATCCTCGCCCGTCTTGCCCTTCACCTCGCGGCTGAAGAACAGCTTCAGCCCCGCGTCGAGCGAGTTCCACTGCATCGAATACTCCGGACCGAGCAGCTCGGCCGAAAGCCGCAGTCCGGCGCCGACGAAGCTCCACGATGTGGACGCCTCGCCGATCACCGTATGGCCATCGTCGGTCTCGAACTCGATCAGCAGGCTCGCGAAATCCTCGCTCGGCCGTTTCGTGTAGTCGATCTGCTTGCCGTGCGTCTTTGCGAGCTGCTTCGCGTAGTGCGGCCGGCTCCACTTGAGACTCGCGATGTGGGCCGTGACCCGCTTCGGCTGCACGGTCGAGAGCGACGCACCTGGCTTCGTGAGCAGGTGCCGTACGACGAGCGCCGAGTGACACATCATGTCGCTCAACACGCCGCCACCCTGGAGCGGTCCCTGCCAGAACCACGGCATGTGCGGACCGGCGTGCTCCTCCGCCGCGCGCGCCAGATATGGGCGGCCTGTCGTGGCCGCGCCGCGTGCCCAGAGCAGGTCACGCCCCGTGTCCACCTGCGGCGCGAAGACCTGGTTCTCGAGGTAGCCATGCATGAGGCCCGCCTTCTTGACGAGCCGCAGCACCTCCTTCGCCTCGGCCACATTGCGCGCGAGCGGCTTCTCGCTCGCGATGCCCTTCAGCTCACCCTTGCCGCTCACCACGGCGTCGCAGAGCTCCTCCACGTTCTCGATGCGCGCGTGGTTCGGGCCGGTCAGCCAGATGGCATCGATCGCGGGATCCGCGACCATTTCGGTGATGGACTTGTAGGCACGCGCGTTTCCGACGTCGAGATCGTTCGCGTAGCGTGCCGCGCTGGCGGCGTTCTTCGCGTTCGGACTCCACACGCCGAGCACGTCGGCGTCGCGTATGCCCTTCCAGCCGAGCATGTGGAACTTCGCATTGAAGCCGCTTCCAATGAAGCCGACTCCCAGTCTCTTGTCGCTCATGCCTTGCGGCTCCTGGCCAGGGAAGCGTCGAATTCCTCGTAACTCACACCAAGCTTCTTCGTCGCCTCTGGCGGACACCCGTTCCAGCCAGGATTGAAGACGTTGCCCACGTAGCGGAGATCCTGCCAGCCCATGGCGCTGGAGAAGAATGCCGAGCCGACGTTGGAGCGGAAGCGGGAGAACCAGTTCACTCCCGCCATGTGCTCCGCCTTCGCCCGCTTGGGCCAGGCGATGTCGTCGAGCACGGCGCGACGCTGCACGTCGGACGCGCCGAGGAAATCCTTGTGGAACCGACGGCGCATCTCGTTGTCGAGCCAGGCGAGGCCGCCGCGCATGCTCACGCGCGATCCCTCGCTCGTGTCCTTCTCGGCCAGCATGAAGTCCATGAACTCGGGCGCCTTCGCGTCCGTCGCACTACCGGAGCGCGCGTCCTTCGGGATGATCATGTCTGCGAGCACGCGCACGGTGCGCCACTCGTGCGCGGTGAAGAACTTCGGCTTGTATGCCGCCTGCGCACCCTCCTCGTGCAGGCGCTCCACCATCCGCGTCGCGCGCTCGAGGCTCGGCGCCGACCAGTCCAGCGCGCCCACGAGTGGAACAGCGCCCAGCAGCTTCAGCGCGTCGCGCCGTGAGACGTCACTCATAAGGACCCCTGCTTGCGCTGCTGCGTGATGTAGTCGGCGGTCTTCCACGCGAGCGCAAGGATCGTCCACGTCGGATTCTTGTCGGCCTGCGTGACGAACGGCCCTCCATCGGCGACGAACAGGTTGCGACAGTCGTGCGCGCGGCAATTCGCGTCGAGCACCGAGTTCGATGGATTCGCACCCATCTGCACGCAGCCCAGCTCGTGGATGATCTGGCCGCCGTTCGAGATGCCGTACCCCTGCTCCTTGCCGGGCATGGGGCTGAACGTCTGCCCACCCATTTCGGCGATGAGCGCCCGGAAGGTCTCCTGCATGTGCTTCACCTGGTTGTACTCGGCATCGGTCCACTTCCAGTGGAATCGCGGCGCCGGGATTCCCCACTGATCCACGACGGTGGGGTCGATGTCCAGGTACGAGTCGGCGTTGGGGATCATCTCGCCACGCCCGCTGAACCCGATCGTGGCGCCGTAGTATTTGCGGTAGTCGTCCTTGAGCGATTGGCCGTAGCCACCGCCGCCGGGAAAGTTCTGGATCCCGCCCATGAAGCCGTAGCTCGGTGCGCCCAGCCCGCCCCACACCTCGATATGGTAGCCGCGCGGGAAGTCGAGCTTCGCGTTGTCGAGCCACCACGGCATGTACACGTGCATGCCGCCAACGCCGTCCTCGTTGTGCGGCACATGATCCACCAGCGACGGAATGAATCCGGTGACGTCGGTGCCCGTGGTGTCGGTGAGGCCCTTGCCCACCCACCCCGACGAGTTGCCCAGCCCCTGCGGAAAGCGGGACGACTTGCTGTTGAGCATCAGGCGCGCCGATTCGCAGCCGCTCGCGGCGAGCACGACGATCTTCGCGCGCACGTGCTTGTCGGTGTTCGTGCGCTTGTCGATGTACGACACGCCCGTGGCCAGTCCGGTCTTGTCGACCGAGACTTCGCGCGCCATGGCGTTCGTGATGAGCGTGAGATTTCCCGTCTGCATCGCCGGCGCGATGAGCACGTCGGGGCTAGAGAAGTTCGCCTTCACCTGGCAGCCGCGATTGCACTGGCCGCAGTAGTGGCACGCCTGGCGTCCGGGCATCGCCTTCGTGATGATCGAGAGGCGAGATGGAATGCAGGTGATGCCGAGCTTGTCGCTCGTCTTCTTGACGAGCAGCTCGTAACAGCGGGGCCGGGGAGCCGGCTGGAAGTTGCCGTCCGGATGATTGCGCAGCCCTTCGCGGCTGCCGAAGACGCCGATCAGGTCGTCGATCCGATCGTAGTACGGCGCGATGTCATCGTACGAGATGGGCCAGTCCTCGCCGAGTCCGTCCTTGCTCTTTCCCTTGAAGTCATCGGGGCCGAAGCGCAGCGAGATGCGGCCCCAGTGGTTGGTGCGGCCGCCGAGCATGCGGCCGCGCCACCAGTTGAACTTCTGTCCCGCGGCCACGGTGTATGGCTCGCCTTCGATGTCCCAGCCGCCGTCACAGGCGTCGAATTCACCGAATGGGCGAAGCCGCGAGGATGCGCCGCGCCGCGGTGAGGCCCAGGCCGGCGTGAGCATCTGCGAGTTCTTCGACGCGAACCACGGGCCGCCGGCTTCGAGCATCACGACCTTCGCGCCCGCCTTCGTCAGCGCGTAGGCGGCCATGCCTCCTCCCGCGCCCGACCCGACGATGCAGACGTCGTACTCGGTGTCGATCATGGATCAGAAGCGGAGTGCGGAGAGATGACCATAGCTCGCGCGCGCCGACCCGAGCGGATCGGCCGGCTGGTCGTGCTCCACATAGATGTGCTTGAGCCCCTGAGGGCGCGCGGCCGCGAGCAGCGTGCGAAAGTCGATCGAGCCCGCACCGACGTCCACCATGCGACGCTCGGGCGCGGCGGTGGCGTCCTTGATGTGCAGCAGGGGAAACCGTCCCGGATAGCGCGCGAGCAGCGACATGGGATCCGCGCCCGCCTTCACGACCCAGTAGACGTCCATCTCGAAGTCGACGAGCTGCGGATCGGTGCGCGTGAGCAGGATGTCGAGGAAGGTGCCGCTGCCGCTCGACGCGAGCTCGAAATCGTGATTGTGATAGGCCAGGCGCAGACCCCCGCTCTTCGCGCGCGTGGCGAGCGCATTCAGCCGGTCCGCGAGGCGGGGCCAGACGTCCGGGGTCGACCGTTGCGTTGGATCGAGCCACGGGATCACGATCCAGGCGTTCCCGATCGCCTTCGCATCATCCACGGCGCGCGCCCAGGCGTCATCGTTCGCCGGGAGCGGGCTGTGCGACGACGGCGTGGTGAGCCCGGTGCGCTGCAACACTTCGCGCACCTGCGCCGGCGTGCGGTTGTAGTAGCCGGCGAACTCCAGCTCGCGGTAGCCGATCTCGGCGACGCGGGCGAGCGTGCCATCGAAGTCGCGCTCGAGGAGCGAGCGGAGGGTGTACAACTGGATGCCGATGGGCATCACGGCGGGCGGCATGGTGGCCTGCCCATTCGATCTCGCGCACGCGAGCATCGAGGCGCCAAGTGCGCCGATGCCCAGGGTGCCGAGGAACTCGCGCCTGGTCTGCATGCGACGAAAGTGCGACGGGGCCGTCCCGGTCGCCAGTGGCGAGCGTACCGGCCCCGCCTGTCGTATGTTTGACCCATGGCCACTCCCGCTCTCGCGGCGCGCGCCGAGCGCACCGCCTCGCGCCCGTCCCGTGTCGCGGGCTCGCTCGTCGGTTCGGAGATCCTGAAGATCGCCGCCGATGTGCGGGCACTCGCCGCCGGCGGGCTGGACATCTGCAACCTGACCGTCGGCGACTTTTCGCCCTCCGAGTTCCGCATTCCCGACGCGCTGGAGCGCGGAATCGTGGACGCGCTCCGGCGTGGCGAGACCAACTATCCACCGAGCGACGGCGTGCTCCCGCTGCGACAGGCGGTGCGATCGCTGTACGAGCGCGAACTCGGCTTCGCCCCCGATCTCGCATCGGTGATCGTGACGGGCGGCTCGCGGCCCGGCATCTATGCGACCTATCGTGCCCTCGTGGACGAGGGTGACCGCGTGGTGTATCCGACGCCCTCGTGGAACAACAACCACTACGTGCATCTGGTGTCGGGCGTGCCGGTGCCCGTGGCGTGCGAGGCGTCGGCGAGGTTCATGCCGACGCGCGCGCTGCTCGAGCCGGTGGTGCGCGGCGCGCGACTGCTGGCGCTGTGCTCCCCACAGAATCCCACCGGTACCGCCTTCACCGCGGATGCGCTGCGCAGCATCTGCGAACTGGTCGTGGAGGAGAACGAACGGCGTGGTGATGGCGAGCGGCCGCTCTACCTGATGTACGATCAGGTGTACTGGACGCTCACGTTCGGTGAGACGGAGCATGTCCATCCGATCGCCGTATGCCCCGATGTCGCGCCCTACACCATCTACGTGGACGGCATCTCCAAGGCGCTGGCGGCCACCGGCGTGCGCGTCGGCTGGATCGTCACGCCGCCCGATCTCGCCGGCCCGCTGAGCGGTCTGCTCGGTCACGTCGGCGCATGGGCGCCGAAGGCGGAACAGGGCGCCGTCGCCGCCTTCCTGGCCGATGCGGCGGGCATGCGCGTGTATCGCGACGGGATGGTCCGCGGCGTGCGCGAGCGACTCGATCTCCTGTTCGAGGGGATCGAATCGATGCGACGGGACGGCTTGCCCGTGGAGGTGATTGCGCCCGAAGGCGCGATCTACCTCAGTGTTCGCGTCGCGCTCGGCGGGAGGGTCGCACCGGATGGCACGCGGCTCGACACCGACGAAGCGGTGCGCGGTTATCTGCTGCGCGCGGCGGGCGTGGCGGTGGTGCCGTTCCAGGCGTTCGGCGTGTCGCACGACACGGGGTGGTTCCGGCTGTCCGTCGGCGCGGTGTCACCGGCGCAGATTGGACGGATGCTACCAAGACTCCGCGACGCCCTCACGACAGCGTGAGCGTCCGCGCGCGACGGTCGTCGTTCACACCGACCGACAGCACCGCCGGGACGGCTCGGCCCGCGGCGTGGCGGTGGTCGAGCTGGTCGCTCACCCGGAAACTTCCCGCGCTCACCGCGGCCATCGTCGGCGTGGTGGTTGTGACCTCGCTTGCGGTGACGTACGACGCACTCGTGCGCGCGCGCATCGAGGCCACGCACGACCGACTCGGCCGCATCGCGCGCCAGATCGCGCTCGCGAGCGAGCAGAACATGCGGCTGCGCGCCGCGACGTACCGGCAGGTGGGCAACGACAGCGCGGTGCGCGCGGCGCTTCGGGCGGCTCGCACCGGGCAGCGCACGGCGCCGAACGCGACAATTGCGCGCGGCACCGCCGAGGCGCTGCAGCGCCTGCGCACCGTGCCGGACTCCTCGTTGCCGATCGAGCTGTGGACCATCGACGGCCGGCGCGTGGCGCACGTCGGGAACGACATCCGTGGCGATTCGTTGCTCGCGCTGCGTCCGGAGTTGCGTACGCTCACCGGCGTTCCCGTCACCGAGATTCCCACGGGCCGCACCGGAAGCGACAGCATCCAGTATGGCGCCGTGTACGCGTCGGACGGGCACTCGGTTTTCTGGACCGTCGTCCCGCTGATGGAGAACGGCGTCGCCGTGGGGTACATCGCGCAGCAGCGTGCGTTCGGGAGCACGCCGCAGGCACAGGCGACCATTCGCGAGCTGATCGGCAACGACGCGACACTGCACCTGCACAACGCCACGGACCAGTTCTGGGCGAACTTCGCCGGGCAGCCGATTGCGCCGCTCGCTGGTGTGGACACGGCGGTCGACGACTACATCGGTCACAACCGCGAGGTCGGTGACGTGATCGCGTCCGAGGCGAGGGTCGCCGGTACGCCGTGGATCTTCACACTCGAAGCGCCCGTGTCGTCCGTCATGATCGAACCGCGGGCCACCATTCGCCGGCTCGGGCTCATCAGCATTCTCCTCGCGCTGAGCGGCATCATCGCGGCGTGGCTGGTGGCGCAGCGACTCACCCACCCGCTAGTGACGCTCACTTCGGTGTCGGAAGCGATCGCGCGAGGCGACTACCACACGCGGGTGCCTCGGGCTACCGGCGAGAACACGAGAAACGAGATCGCGCGGCTCGGCTCCACGTTCAACCGGATGGCGGAGGAGATCGAGAGCTCGCATCTGGAGCTCGAGCAGCAGGTGGAAGAAGCGTTGGCGGTGTCGCAGCAGCTGGAATTCACCAACGAGGAACTGCTTCGTACCTCGGCCGATGCGCAGGAGGCGCGCGACGCGGCGCAGCAGGCGAACCGGGTGAAGAGTGATTTTCTGGCCGTGATGAGCCATGAGCTGCGGACGCCACTCAATGCAATCGGGGGCTACGCCGACATTCTCCAGCTCGGGATCTACGGTGCGGTGAACGAGAAGCAGCAGGAAGCGGTCGCGCGTATCGTGCGCAGTCAGCAGATGCTGCTCTCGCTCATCAACGACGTCCTCAACTTCGCCAAGCTGGACGCCGGGCAGGTGCAATACCGGATGGAAAGCGTGGCTGTCAATGACGTGCTCGCGGGCCTGGAGGCGCTGGTGGCTCCGCAGCTCGAGACCAAGCGGATCACCTATCGTTTCGAGCCGTGCGGGTCGGCGACCACGGTGCGGGCGGACACGGAGAAGCTGATCCAGATCGTGCTCAACCTGCTGTCGAACGCCATCAAGTTCACACCGGCCGACGGGTCGATCCTCCTGCGGTGTGCACGGGCGAGTGACGACGTCGACATCCTCGTTCGCGACAGCGGCGTCGGCATTCCCGAAGAGCGGCTCGCGTCGATCTTCGATCCATTCGTCCAGGTGGACCGGTCGCTCAGCCGGCCGCACGAAGGCGTTGGACTGGGCCTGTCGATCAGCCGCGACCTCGCGATCGGGATGGATGGATCGTTGACGGTGGAGAGCGAGGTGGGAGTGGGGTCGGAATTCAGGCTGCGGTTACGAGCGGGCGACTGAGGACTGGGGACGCGGTTCGCCGGATGGCCACTCAGAACGTACGGCGAGAGGCGTACGGCGCGTCGTGTGGCGTGCGGCGTAGGCGTGCGGCGGGAATTCGGAAAGGGGCGGTTGGATGACTGCACTCAACCGGGGTCCACGCCGTCACCAGACCAGAAGACCAGTTCCGATTCCCCCGCCGCACCCCGCACGCCTTTCGCCAATCCGACGCGCCGTACGCCTTTCGCCGCACGTGTTCAGGTTCGTGACTCGTGCGGCGACGAACCCCCTACCGTATCGGCACCACCACCGTAAACCGATGCGTCGTCTCCGTCCCGCTCTGGAGGAACAGCGGCGCCGATGGTGCCGCGATGATTCCACCCGCCGAGGCGAGTGCGAATGAGTCGGTCGCGAAGAAGATGCCGCGGTTCTCCTCTTCGCCGCACCCCTGGTTGCCGCAGGTGCGCCGGAACGCATACCCCACTTCGAGGTCGCGCGACTTGAACCGGATGCCGAGGCTCTGCGTCAGCTCCGCCCACCGCTCGCTCTGACGGCGGGTGGTGCCGGTGATGTTATTGGTCTGCTTGAGCCCGTATCCGATGGTGTACACCGCGAGGCCGACGTCGAAACCGATGCTGTTGCTCGTGTCGGTGCTGATCGGAAAGGCATGGCCCGCGCCGATGCGCGCCTTGCTGTTGTGGAAGTTGAAGTCGTTCTCGATGGTTCGTGCGCCAGCCGGTATGAGCGTGCCGGTGGTCGTCACCGTGTCGCGCGCGAGATCGGCCCACGTCTCGCTCGTGATCGGCTGCACGACGACGTCGGCGTAGAAGCTCGACCGGCCAGCGATGCGCGCCGCACCGATGCCGAGGTCGTAGCCATACGTCGTGCCGGGATCCCGCGGGATGTTCTGGATGACGTAGTTGGGGATCTTCGGATGCGAGAGCCGGTTCGCCGTCACGAGTCCGCCGACGCGCCAGCCGTCGACGCCCACGGGACGGTAGTACTTCGTGTGCACCCCCCAGATGTTCGTCTGGTCCAGGTTGCGCTCCTCGCGCTGGATCATGGTCGTCGTCTTCGCCACCGGGTCCCACACCCACCTGGTGAAATGCACGTCGTGCGTCATGTCGGTGCGATTGTGCATCCCCAACAGCTCGAATGAATGGCCGGGTGCCCACTCTTTCAGCATGCCGAGCCGGTATTCGCTCACCTCGCCGCGCTGATCGATGCGGTCGCTGCCGGCGTAGAGCAGATCCACGCCATCGATTGCCCGGAGCTTTGCGTGCGACGCACCGGCGCCGATCGAGATGCCGCCGAGGCGTCGGGCGATGGTGCCGCCGACGTACTGGTTGCTCGATGTGCGCTCGCTCGAGGGACGGTTGAAGGTGGGCCCGGCGCGATCGAGATTCTGGTACGCCGCGAGCACCGCGCCCGACCAGTCCTGTCCGCCCACCAGGAGCGCGACGGGCAGCGTGCTGCCCCCACCGCGTGCACCGCTGATGTCGTGCATGAACGGTGCGGCCGCGACGCTTACCCCGCGCACCCGCGTCATCTTCGCGGGGTTCATGAACGGGTCGGCGACGGTGTCCTCGAGCGCGATGAACGCGCTCCCCAGACCCGGCCGACTCGATGGCACGATGTTGAACTGCTCATCCTGCAGCACCGGCACCGTCTTGGGCGTGACGAGCTGCGCGCTCGCGCCGATCGCGCCCAGGAACAGCGTGAGCACCGCGAGCAGGGCAATACGAAGGGCGAGCTTGAACGGACTGAGAGGACGTTGCATGGTGACACGCTCGGCACGAGGAGGGTGTGGTTCATCCGGCCCAACCTCGCGGTGCGCGCCGCGGTCACCAGCACGTATCACCACTTACCCGTGCCGGTCGCGCATTCGATATTGCCGACGCGCGCGACGGACGCGACTCGCGCGCCCCTTCCCGGAGATCCGTGCTCACCCTGATCGGCATTCTCATCGTCGTCGCCGGATTCGCCGCGCGACTCAACCCGCTGCTGGTCGTCACCGTGGCCGGTCTGGCCACCGGGCTCGCGAGCGGGCTGGGGCCGGTGGAGGTCGTGACCGCCTTCGGCAAGGCGTTCACCGAGAGCCGGTACGTCGCCATCGTGTGGCTGGTCCTTCCCGTCATCGGACTGCTCGAACGCGCCGGCCTCAAGGAGCGCGCGCGCACCGTGATCGCCGGAATTCCCGCCGCGACGGCCGGGCGCGTGCTGATGATCTACTTCTCCATCCGGCAGGTGACCGCGGCGCTCGGCCTCATCTCGCTGGGCGGCCACGCGCAGATGGTCCGCCCGCTCGTGGCGCCCATGGCCGAGGGCGCGACGGAGAATGCGTTCGGGCCGGTCGCCGACAAGACGCGCTTTCGCATCCGCGCACATGCTGCCGCCGCCGACAACGTCGCCGTGTTCTTCGGCGAGGACATCTTCATTGCCATCGGCTCCATCCTGCTCATCAAGGGATTTCTCGAGCAGAATGGAATCACGGTCGAGCCTGGCCGTCTCGCGCTCTGGGCCATCCCGACGGCGATTGCCGC
Organism: Gemmatimonadaceae bacterium; assembly: GCA_031362845.1. Classification (GTDB taxonomy): domain Bacteria; phylum Gemmatimonadota; class Gemmatimonadetes; order Gemmatimonadales; family Gemmatimonadaceae; genus AG11. The sequence continues at coordinate 11,341 of JANLTI010000273.1, forward strand.
CTGGCTCATCCACAACGTGCGACTGGTGCTGCTGGACCGTTCCATTCGGCGTGAGATGTCATCGGCGGGAACGGTGACCGAGGCGACGCGCCCGGATAGTGCGTCGGCGTGATCCGGCTCGAGCATGTGTACTGGCTGATGGGCGCACTTGCCGCTGGCGTCGCGGTCGTCAACGCGCGCGACGCGACGAATCCGCGACGGTGGAACAACGCCGCCTTCTGGGGGCTGTACGCCATCACCTTTCTCGCCGGCTCCACGCTCCCGCACTTCGCGAGCGGATGTCTCGTGATCGCGATGGTGCTCGTGGCGAGCATCGGCAAGCTGGGCCAGACGTCGCGAGAGTCGCAGTCGGTGGCGCAGCGTGAGGCGAGTGCTGTGCGCTTCGGCAACCGACTGTTCATTCCTGCGCTCACGATTCCCGCGGTGACCCTGCTTGGCTCGTACGTGCTCAAGTCCCTCCAGGTCGGCGGTGCACCGCTCGTGGATCCCAGGCAGGTAACCCAGATCGCGCTCGCGCTCGGCGCACTCGCGGGACTCACGGTCGGGATGCTCATGCTGCGCCCGCCAGTCTCGGCACCGCTGCACGAGGCGCGCCGGTTGTGGGACGCCGTCGGGTGGGCCGCCATCCTCCCCCAGATGCTCGCCGCGCTCGGCGCGCTGTTCGCGACGGCGGGAGTCGGCAAGGTCATCGCCACGCTCGCCGAACGGTGGCTGCCGCTCGGGAGCCCGCTCGCGGCGGTCGTGACGTACACGGTGGGCATGGCGCTCTTCACGATGATCATGGGCAACGCCTTTGCCGCCTTTCCCGTCATGACCGCCGGCATCGGCCTGCCGCTCATCATGTCACGCTTCGGCGGCGACGTGACGATCATGGCGGCGGTCGGGATGCTGTCGGGATTTTGCGGGACGCTCATGACACCGATGGCGGCGAACTACAACATCGTGCCGGCCGCGTTGCTCGAGCTGCCGGACGAGTACGCCGTGATCAAGGCGCAGATCCCGACCGCGCTCCTCCTGCTCGCCGCGAACACGGCGATCATGTACGCCTTCGTGTATCGTTGATGTCGGATGACGCGCCAATGAACGAACTCCACACCCTCACGCCAGCTCTGGCGAGCAGCTTTGCCAGGCTCGCGCTCTCGCACGTGGAGCGCGAGTATCCGCACAAGCTGGAGCACGTGGCGAGCGGACCGGACGACGTGCGTGGCCCGCGCGCGCTGCACCCCATCTTCTTCGGCAGCTTCGACTGGCATTCGTGCGTGCATGGCTACTGGCTGCTCGCCGCGTTGCTCCGGTTGCATCCCGACCTGCCGCACACGCCCGAAGCGCACGCGCTGTTCGACCGTCAGCTCCGCCCCAATCGTGTCACGGGTGAAGTGAGCTATCTCGTGGGCCCGTTGCGCACCACGTTCGAGCGGCCCTACGGGTGGGCGTGGCTCCTCATGCTCACCGCCGAGCTGGCGCGCAACCCGTTGCCGGACGCAGCGCGATGGGCGCGGGCGCTCCAGCCGCTGGCCGATGTCTTCGTCGCCCGGCTGCACGACTATCTCGGCAAGATGACGTACCCGGTGCGCGTCGGCACGCACTACAACACCGCCTTCGCGCTCACGTTGGCGCTGGAGTACGCCGTCGTGGCGGGAGACGACTCCCTGCGCGAGCTGTTGCGAAGCAAGGCGATCGCCTGGTACGGCGACGACCGCGACTGCCAGGCGTGGGAACCGAGCGGCGACGACTTCCTCTCCTCCGCGCTCATCGAGGCCGAGTGCATGCGACGCGTGCTCGGCGAGGCGGAATTCACCACGTGGATGGATGCGTTCCTGCCGCGCATCGCGAGCCGTGAACCGCGGACGTTGTTCGAACCCGTGGAGGTGAGCGACCGGACGGACGGCAAGATCGCGCATCTCGATGGACTGAATCTCAGCCGTGCCTGGTGCTGGCGTTCGCTCGCGCGCACCTGGCCGATCGACGATCCAAGGCATCTCGTCGCCGTCGAGACGGCGGAACTGCACCTTGGCGCGAGCCTGCCCCATCTGTCCGGAGATTACGCGGGCGAGCACTGGCTGGCGACGTTCGCGCTGCTGGCGCTGGTGGGGTAGGGCGCGGGGCGCAGACGCGCAGCACAGACGCGCTGCGCGTGCGGCGAAAGGCGGGCGGCGCGCCGATTGGGCGAGAGGGGTGCGGCGTGCGGCGGGGGAACTCGGAACTGGGCTTTGGGTCTCGTGACGGCGTGACAGTCCGTCGAGTGCAGCCATCCAACCGCCCCTTCCGAATTCCCGCCGCACGCCGGACGCCGCACCCCTCCCGACGCCCGTACGCCTCTCGCCGTACGGCCGTTCAGCGCACTGCCACCTTGTCCGCCTTGTCCCGGTACCGGGTGAACCAGCTCCGCAGGTACAGCTGCGTGCGCAGGAAGTTGGACGGCTTGGAGCTCGTGCCGTGCCACTCGTCGTTGAAGCGCACCATCGCCGTCGGAATCTTGCGCAGCTTCAGCGCACGATAGAACTGCTCCGTCTGCTCCATCGGCGTGCGCAGGTCGTTCACGCCCGTCATCAGCATCGTCGGCGTCGTCACGTTCCCCACGTACATCAGCGGGGAGCGGCGCAGGTGCTCGCTCGGATCCTCCCACGGCAGCTTCTCGAAGTTGTAGTACCAGCCCGCGCCGTCCGTCGTCCCCACGAAGCTCATCCAGTTGATCACCGGACAGTTCGACGACGCCGCCGCGAACCGGTTCGTGTGCCCGACGATCCACGCCGTGAGCACGCCGCCACCGCTGCAGCCGTACACGAACAGGTTCTTCGGGTCGGCGATGCCCCTGCCGATCACCGTGTCCACGCCGGCCATCAGGTCATCGTAGTCCTTGCCGGGATACGCGTTCTTGATCGCGTTGCCGAATGCGCTGCCGTATCCCGTGCTGCCACGCGGGTTGGTGTACAGCGTCACGTAGCCGTTCGACGCGTGATCCTGCCGCGAGAAGCTGAACCCGGTGTTGTACATGGAGTGCGGCCCGCCGTGGATCTCGAGCATCAGTGGATACTTCCGGCCGGCCGAGTAGTCGGACGGCTTCACGATCCAGCCCTGGATGCGCGTACCGTCCTTCGACGTGTACCAGATCTCCTCCGTCTGCGCGAGCGCCTTGCCGGCGAGCACGTCGTCGTTCACCGCGGTGAGCCACGTGATCGTGCCTGGCTGCCGCAGGTTCACCGCGACGACATCGTTGGGGTGCGTGGCCGTGCTCATCACGCCCACCGCCATCCCGTTCGCATTGATGGACGTCGTGCTCAGCACCTGGCGTCCGCTCGTCACCGGTTTTACCGCCCCAGCCACGGATGCAACGTAGAGATTGCGCGAGCCTTCGTTCTCCGCGTCGAAGTAGATCGCGCTGCCGTCCTTCGCCCACGTGAGGTTGCTCGGGGCACGATCCCAGGATGGCGCGACCACGCGATGGTCCGTCCCGTCGGCACTCATCAGGTGCAGCTTCGCGTCCACCCAGGTGTCGCTCGTGGAATCGTAGCCCGTGTACGCGATCCACTTGCCGTCCGGCGACGGCACGGGCTGCGTGTC
>JANLTI010000228.1:0-4123 GCA_031362845.1 Gemmatimonadaceae bacterium
GATTCTCGGCAAGAAGGCGCGGGTGAAGGGCTCCACGCTCAGGAACTCGCTCGTCGGCGACGACGTGACGATCGAAGGACTCACCGGCGAGCTCACCGTGTCGGACCACTCGGAGATTCGCGGCACGGCCTGACGGCGATCGGCGCGGCGCAGTCTGCTGGGGCACGCGCGGCTCGACAGCGCCCAGCTCGCGGCGGAGTCGCACTCACGGCGTCGCTCACGTTCTGAGCGCGCCGTGCGCGCGTGGCGCGCCTGGTTTCGCTACCCGACCTGCGAGAGTTACGCCGCAGCCACGAGCACGGTGAGGGCGCGGGCGACGCCGAGCGAGCCGTCTGTGTTGTCGTACCACTCGCCTGGCGTATGCACGCCGCCTCCGCGACCTCCGGCGCCGATCGCGATGGCGGGTACGCCGAGGCTGATCGGCACGTTGGCGTCGGTGGAGGCGGTCACGAGCTCGGGCGTGCGGCCGATGGCATACGTGGCGCTCGCTGCGGCGCACACGAGCGGATGCTCCTTCGAGAGCTCGCCGCACGGACGATCGCCGATCGTCGTCAGCGCGAACGTGAGCGGCGCGGTGCCGGGCGAGCGTCGCAGGTTCTCCTCGTGCACCGCGACACGCATGACCTGGTGAATCTCGGCGGCACAGCGATCGAGCACGTCGCTGGACGAGGAGCGGAGATCGATCTCGATCCACGCCTCCTCGGGAATGGCGTTCACGCTGATGCCGCCGCCGATGCGGCACACCGAGAGGGTGGTGCGCGGTGTGCGCGGCAATGGCAGCATCGCGAGCTTCGCCGCCGCGGCGCCTGCTGCGTGGACGGGGTTCGGCACGCCGAACGCCGCCCAGCTATGCCCGCCGGCACCATGGAACGACACGCGGAATCGTCGCGCGCCGAGTGCGCGGTGGACGATGCGGTCGTCGCCGGCGCCGTCGAGCGCGATGCACGACGCGGGCGATGTGCCGAGCCGCGCGAAGAGATGCTTCGCGCCCCGCAGGTCGCCGGCGCCCTCCTCGCCCACTGTAGCCGCGAAGATGATGGGGCGCCGCGTGCGCAGCGTGGCACCGTCCACCACTTCGGCCAGCGCCAGCATCGCGGCCAGGCCCCGCGAATTATCCACGATGCCGGGACCGGCGAGCTGACGTCCGTCGCGCGCCACGTCCACGGCGGTGCCCACGGGGAACACGGTGTCGAGGTGGGCGCACACGAGCACCGGGGCGTCGCAGGAGTCGCCGCGCCGCAGACCCGTCACGTTGCCCACGTCGTCGGTGCACACGTCGTGCAGCCCGAGCGCGCGAAACCGCGCGGCCACCGATGCCCCGCGCGCCTGCTCGTCGCCGGTGGGGGCGGGGATTTCGGAGAGCGCAATCTGCGTACGGAGCACGCGCTCGTCCGCCAGGGCGAGCCGGGCTCGCACGGGCGCGAGTCGCTCGTACAGCTCGGCCACATTCGTGTACGACGGCCGCTCGGCCACACGGCGCAGGTCGCGGAAGGGAGCGCGCATCCGTTATCTATGGCCTGCGCAGGCCCGGTGGCGCAAGCACTTGCGATCCCGAGCACGGCCGTCCCCTCTCCCGAACGATACCTGATGCCCCCCGTCGCGCGCCCCACGCTCGGACGTAACGTGAAGGCACTCTCCGCGGTGAGCTTTCTCACCGACGTGTCGAGCGAGATGATCTACCCGCTGCTGCCCGTCTTTCTCACCGGCGTGCTCGGCGCCAACGCCAGCTTCATCGGCGCCATCGAGGGGGCGGCCGAGACGACCGCGGCGCTGCTGAAGCTGGCGAGCGGGTGGTGGTCGGATCGCGTGAGGAAGCGCAAGCCGCTCGTCGTGCTCGGCTACGGCATCGCCACCTTCATGCGCCCGCTGGTGGCCATCGCGCAGTCGGCGTCCCAGGTGTTGTTCATCCGGGTGGCGGACCGCGTGGGCAAGGGCATCCGCAACTCCCCGCGCGATGCGCTGATCGCCGAGTCCGTGGACCCGAGCATCCGCGGCCGCGCCTTCGGATTTCATCGAGCGGCCGATCATGCGGGCGGCGTGCTCGGTCCGCTCATCGCCTTCGGGATTCTCACGTATCATCTGGCGCCGATTCGCACGGTATTCTGGCTCGCCGCCATTCCCGGCGTGCTCTCGTTCCTCGTGCTCATCGCGTTCGTGCGCGACATCGAGCGTCCCGTCTCCGCGCCGGCGGCGGGCGGACCCGATCTCACCCTGCCGCTCGGCGCGCGCTTCTGGCGCGTGCTCGGCGTGATCTTCCTGTTCACGCTCGGTAATTCCACCGACGCGTTCCTGCTGCTGCGCGCGAATCAGCTGGGCGTTCCGGTGGCGCTGGCGCCCATTCTGTGGGCGGCGCTGCACGTGGTGAAGTCGCTGGCGAGCACGCCGGGCGGCGCACTGTCTGACCGCATCGGCCGCCGGCCCACGCTCGTGATGGGTTGGACACTGTACGCGCTGGTGTACGTGGGTTTCGCCCATGCGACGGCGGCATGGCATGCGTGGGCGCTATTCGGCGTGTACGGACTCTACTTCGGCCTCACCGAGGGGTCGGAACGCGCGCTCGTGGCGGACCTGGTGAGCGTCGATCGGCGCGGCACCGCGTATGGCTGGTTCAACCTGTCCATCGGACTCGGTGCGCTGCCGGCGTCACTGATGTTCGGTTGGGTGTGGGACAATGCGGGTGCGCCGATGGCGTTCGCGATGGGCGCGTCCCTCGCCCTGGCGGCGGCGGTGGGGATGCTGGTGCTGGGTCCGCGCGGTGCGCGTGCAGGGGCGTGATCGACTCGCACTGCGGACGTGTTCCTCAATGCTCACGCCTCATCGCTTCGCCCTTCTCGCTCCCCCCTTCAGTCTCACCGCCTGTAGTTTTGCCCTTCTCTCATCGCCCACCGCTCACCGCCCCACGCTCCCCGCTCATCGCTCGCTAGCTGCACTTGCCAAGCCAACAGCAGCAGGAGAGCGTGGAAGCCTGGAGCCTGCAGCGGTGAGCACTGAGCACTGAGAGCTACGCGAACAGCAGGAGAGCGCAGAAGCCTGGAGCCTGGAGCGGTGAGCACTGAGCACTGAGTGCTACACACAAAACTCGCGGGACAACCGTCTAACAGCACCGCGAGCCCGGCCGCTCATATCTCCTCGCCAGCACCTCTCGCACGAACGCCTCCTGCGTCAGCGGCGCCGTATCCGGATGCGCCCGCCGCACGTGCGCGACATACGCCGCGTAGTCCGGCGCGCCGATCACGCGCCGGATCATCCACGCCGCTCGCGCCAGCCACTCAACGGCTCGTCGCATTCCCCGCACCCGCCGGCGTCGCGATCGTCCGTTCGAACAGGTTGAAGATGCGCGTGTACTCGTCCGTCCAGCTCGACGGGCGCACGAAGCCATGATCCTCCACCGGATACGACGCCAGCTCCCAGTCCGTCTTGCCCAGCTCGATCAACCGCTGCTGGAGCCGCACGATGTCCTGGTAATGGACGTTCACGTCCACCATGCCGTGCGCCATGAGCAGCGGGCTGCGAAGACCGCTGGCGAAATAAATCGGCGATGAGCGCCGATACGCCAGCGTGTCGTCCTGCGGCCGGTTGAGGATCGCCGACGTGTACCCCTCGTTGTAATGCGCCCAGTCGGTCACGGAGCGCAGCGCCGCGCCGGCGCCGAACTGATCCTGCGCCGTGAACAGCGCCATCAGCGTGATGAAGCCGCCGTAGCTGCCGCCATAGATGCCGACGCGCGAGCCGGGAATGCCGTACGTAGTGGTGAGCCACTTCGACGCGTCCACGTGGTCCTGAAGATCGCGACCGCCCATCCATCGGTAGATCGCCGTGCGCCAGTCGCGACCGTATCCCGCCGACGCGCGATAATCGAGATCCAGCACCACGTAGCCCTTCTTCGCGAGAAACTGATTGAACATGTACTCGCGCGGGTACTGCGACCAGAAATTCCCGACGTTGTGCAGGTAGCCCGCGCCGTGGACGAAGATCACCGCGGCGCCGTTGGGCTGCGATGCAGCCACGCCAACTTTGCCGATAATGCGTCCCGCGTTGTAACCGCTGGCGTTGCCGTCCTGCGACCCGATAAAAAGAACGGGAAAGCTGTTGGTGAGATCGACCGTGCCGAAGTTCGCAAAGT
>JANLTI010000013.1:0-41073 GCA_031362845.1 Gemmatimonadaceae bacterium
CTGCTCACCATCTACTCACCGATGCTCGTGACGGCGCAGGAAGAGTTGCTGCTCGCCAAGCGCCTCCAGGTCGACGTCGCTGCCGCGAGCGGTGACACGCGGCGCGGCGCTGACGATCTGTTGTCGTCGTCGCGGCGCCGGCTCGCCTACTGGGACATCTCGGCCGCCGAGATCAGCGAGATCGAGCGAAGCGGCCGGGTACGGAAGACGCTGACGTTACGTGCTCCCGTCGGCGGCTACGTGCTGGAGAAGAACGTGCTCGCGGGGCAGAAGATCATGGCCGGCGAGGCGCTGTACAAGGTGGCCGATTTGAGCACGCTGTGGGTAGAGGGCGAGGTCTTCGAGCAGGATCTTTCCACCGTGCGTGTGGGGGGGAGCGTCCAGGCCGATTTCGCCGCCCTCCCCGGGGCACCGCGGACGGGGCGCATTTCCTACGTGTATCCGACGCTGAACCCCCAAACCCGCACGGTACGCGTGCGCGTCGTGCTCTCCAACGAGAACCTGGTGCTCAAGCCGGGCATGTACGCCACCATCCGCATCACTGGACGAGAGCGCGCCAACGTGCTCACGGTCCCCCGCTCGGCCGTGCTCTCCACGGGTGAGCGGAGCATCGTCTTCGTTCGTGAGGCCAATGGCCAGCTCACGCCACGCGAGGTCGCGCTGGGTACGTCGAACGATGACCGGATCGAGGTGTTGCGCGGGGTGTCGGGGGGTGAGACGGTGGTGGCGTCGGCCACGTTCCTCGTGGATGCCGAGTCGAACCTCGGCACGGCGCTCGGTGGCATGGGCAACATGCCGGGCATGGAGCTGAAGACGCCTCCGAAGCCGCTGCCCGTGCCGGCGCGTGTGAAGGAGTAGGGCACATGCTCAAGCGCATCATCGACTGGTCGGTCGCGAACAAGCTCATCGTCGTGCTGTTCACCATCGTCGTGGTGATCGGCGGCGTGTTCGCCCTCCGGCGGACACCCCTCGAAGCGCTTCCCGACCTGTCCGACGTGCAGGTCATCGTGCAGGCGAACTACAGCGAGCAGGCGCCACGGATCGTCGAGGATCAGGTGACGTACCCGATCGCCGCCGAGATGCTCAAGGTGCCAGGTGCGCGGACGGTTCGCGGATACTCGTTCTTCGGCGTGTCGTTCGTGTACATCATCTTCGAGGACGACACCGACCTCTACTGGGCGCGCTCACGCGTGCTCGAGTACTTGAACGGCGTACAGGGCAAACTCCCTGCAGCGGTGAAACCCACTCTTGGCCCCGACGCCACGGGGCTCGGCTGGGTGTACCAGTACGCGCTGGAAGACACGTCAGGCCGCCTGGACCTTGCACAGCTGCGCGGCGTCCAGGACTGGTATCTCCGGTACGCGCTGACTGCCGTCCCCGGAGTGTCGGAAGTGGCGTCGGTCGGTGGCTTCGAGAAGCAATACCAGGTCGATATCGATCCGGCGAAGCTGCTCGCCTACGGCATTCCCGTGACGAAGGTCATGAGCGCCATCCAGTCGGCCAACAACGACGTGGGCGCGATGACGATGGAACTGTCCGAGCGCGAGTACATGGTGCGCGGGCTCGGCTACCTCAAGTCCATCGGCGACATCGAGAACGTCGTCGTGGGGGCGACGAAGGACGGCACGCCCATCCGTGTCGCGGAGGTGGGTCGCGTGGAAATCGGGCCGGCCATCCGTCGCGGCATTGCCGACCTGGATGGGCGGGGCGATGCCGTCGGCGGCATCGTCATCATGCGGTTCGGCCAGAATGCGCTCACGACGATCAACAACATCAAGGCACGGTTGGCCGAGGTGCAGAAAGGGCTGCCACCGGGCGTCGTCGTGCGGACCGTGTATGATCGCAGCGACCTGATCGAGCAGGCGATCGAAACGCTGAAGTTCAAGCTGCTCGAGGAATCGATCATCGTCGCGCTGGTGTGCATCGTCTTTCTCCTGCACGCCCGGTCGGCACTCGTCGCGATCCTCACGCTGCCGATCGGCATCCTGATGGCATTCATCGCCATGCGGTTCATCGGTGTCGGCGCCGACATCATGTCGCTGGGCGGCATCGCCATCGCCATCGGCGCGATGATCGATGCGGCGATCGTGATGATCGAGAACATGCACAAGCACCTGGAACGCGCCGTACTGGCGAAGACAGGATCAGGGGCCAGCGATGCGCGATCGTTCAATTCATCGAGCCTGACCACCGCGGAGCGGTGGCAAGTGGTCGCCGAAAGCACGAAGGAAGTGGGACCGGCGCTCTTCGTCTCGCTGCTCATCATCACCGTGTCATTCCTGCCGGTCTTCACGCTCGCAGGCCAGGAGGGCCGGCTCTTCACGCCGCTCGCGTTCACGAAGACCCTTTCGATGGCGGCGGCCAGTCTGCTCTCGCTGACACTCGTGCCGGTGACGATGGGACTGTTCGTGCGCGGGAAGATGTACCGCGAGCGCGCGAACCCGCTGAACCGCGCCCTGATCCGCGTCTATCGGCCGGTGATCAACTTCGTCCTCGGCCACCGCGGACCGGTGATCATGGCTGGCGTCGTGGCGCTCATTCTCACGTGGGTGCCATCGACGCGGATCGGCAGTGAATTCATGCCACCGCTCGAGGAGGGAACGATCCTCTTCATGCCGACGACGCTTCCGGGCATATCCGTGGCCCGCGCACGCGAGGTCGTGCGGCAACAGGATGCCATTCTCAAGACATTTCCCGAAGTGGAGCATGTCTGGGGCAAGGCGGGCCGCGCCGAGACAGCCACTGATCCCGCGGGGCTCGACATGACCGAGACGACGATCTCGCTCAAGCCGAAGCAGCAGTGGCGTAAGGGCCTGACGTACGATGGTCTCGTCGCCGAGATGGACTCGGCGACGAAGATGCCGGGCGTGACGAATGCCTGGACCATGCCGATCAAGGGACGCATCGACATGCTCGCGACGGGAATTCGAACACCCGTCGGCATCAAGATCTTCGGCCCCGACCTCGCGGAGCTCGAGCGGATGGGCAAGCAGATCGAGCAGGGCGTCCGGATGATTCCGGGCACGCGAAGCGCGTTCGCCGAGCGTGCGGTGAGCGGCTACTACCTGGATATCGACATCGACCGGGCGGCAGCGGCGCGCCATGGCGTGAACGTCGCGGAGGTGCAGGCCGTGATCGCCACGGCAATCGGCGGCATGACCATCACGCAGACCGTCGAGGGGCGCGAGCGGTACGGCGTGCGGGTGCGCTATCCGCAGGAGCTGCGCGACACGCCCGAGCGACTCGCATCGGTGCTCGTTCCGGTGAATCACGATGTCGGTGCCGGCGCGCCGGCGCCATCGAGCAATTCGGCCATGGGCACCGGCGGAGCAGCCATGACGGCAGGTAACGCGCAGGTGCCGCTGGGCCAGCTTGCGACGATCAAGCAGGTCGCGGGGCCCATGGTCGTCCGCACGGAAGGCGCCGTGCCGACGGCGTGGGTCTACGTGGACGTCGCCGGCCGCGACATCGGCAGCTACGTGAAGGACGCACAGAAGATGGTGAACGGCATGATCAAGCTGCCGCCGGGCTACTCGATCGTGTGGAGTGGCCAGTACGAGTACATGGAGCGGGCGAAAGCGACGATGACGCTCGTCATTCCGGCAACGCTCGGACTCATCCTTCTGCTGCTCTACTTCAATTTCAAGAGCGTGGGCGAGACGCTCATAGTGATGCTGTCGCTGCCCTTTGCGCTCGTCGGCGGCATCTGGCTCGTGTGGGCACTCGGCTACAACTGGTCGGTCGCGGTGGCGATCGGCTTCATCGCCCTCGCCGGTGTGGCGGCTGAAACGGGGGTCGTGATGCTCATCTACCTGGATCAGGCGTGGACGGCGCAGTTGATACTCCGCGCCGCGGAAGGACGGCAGGCCACGAAGCGCGATCTGTACGAGGCGGTGATCGAGGGCGCCGTGGAGCGCGTCCGGCCAAAGATGATGACGGTGACGGCCATCATGGCTGGTTTGCTGCCGATCCTGTGGGGGAGTGGTACCGGGGCGAGCGTCATGAAGCGGATCGCGGCGCCGATGGTGGGCGGGATGATCTCGAGCACGGTATTGACACTGGTTGTCATTCCGGCCGTCTACTCGCTGTGGAAGGGGCGCGGGTTGCGCACTGCGAACGCGCAGGACGATCCATCCCCGATTCATCCCGGTCCGCTGCTGCCTGCTGCTGTTGGCGCAGTCAGCTGAGCGGACGTGGAGGAATCGGCGACGATGGGCGCAGCATCGCGCGCGAAGCATCCACTCGCGGTACTTGCAACCCGGCAGAGTCGAGGTCAGACTGTGAACATGACTCGCACACACCTGCATCGATCGGCCGCGACCGTTCTACTCGCCGCCACCGCGCTCCTGAGCGTCACGACCAGGCTCTCCGCCGATGACTTCTGGGTAATACCCAACGCGTTCCAGCTTGCCGAGGGCAGTACGCTCGAATTGCGCGGGCAGACGTCGAGCCTGTTTCCGACGAGCAAGTCCGCGGTGGCGACGGACCGGCTCGCCGACGCACGCATTATCGGCGCGGCGCGCGAGTCATCGCTCGGCGAACGATCGGTGTCGGGTACTTCGCTCCTGATCCGCCATCCGGTGTCGACGTCGGGCCAGCACATCGTCGCGCTCGCGCTCATTCCGCGTTCGGTGCGGGAGACGCCGGCGAGCTTTCGGCGCTACATGACACTGGAAGGCGCACCGGAGGCGGTAACGAGGTACGAGCGCGAAGGCCGGCTCGCTCCGGCGAACTCGCGCGACAGCCTGACACGCCGCTACGCCAAGTATGCGAAGACATTCGTCGAGGTCGGGCGCGGCGGTCCGCGCGCCTTCGAGCGGATCGCCGGTCATCCGCTCGAGTTCGTCCCGCTGCGCGATCCCGCATCGCTGCGCATTGGCGACACGCTATCGGTGCGTGTGCTCCTCCTCGGGCAGCCGCTCGTTGGCGCGCACGTGCATGCCGGCGCGATCGCGTGGGCCGGTGAGCGCACACTGACGGACACGGGCGCGGCGCGCCGGAGTGCTTCTCGTGATGTGTCGCTGACGACCGACGCCGCCGGGACAATTCGTATTCCGGTCGACCGGCCCGGCATGTGGAATGTCCGCGGAATCCAGATCCTTCCCGCAGCGGCGGGTTCCGGGTCCGACTGGGACGTGCACAGGGCGACGATGGTGTTCGGAGCCGGGACGGACAACACATCAGCGCCGCCGGCCGCGAGCTCGACGAGTGATTCAGCCGCGGTTGCCGCAGTCGTTCATCGCTACGACGCCGCACTCTCGTCAGGTGACAGCGCAACGGCGCTCGCCCTCCTCGCACCGGACGCCGTGATCCTCGAGAGCGGGGGGATAGAATCGCGGGCGGAGTACCGTAGTCATCACCTGCCGGCCGACATGGCCTACGCGCGGGCCGTGAAGAGTGTGAGCTCGCCCGTGCACGTGGTCATCGAGGGCAACGCGGCATGGGCGTCGTCGACGAGCGTGTCGCAGGGCGAGTATCGGGGGAAGGCGGTGAACTCCGCCGGGTCGGAGCTGATGGTGCTCACGCGTGGCGCGGACGGCGGGTGGCGGATCCGCGCCATTCACTGGTCGTCGCGCGCGCGGCGCCAGCCGTAGGACGTCGGGGGGAGGGAGAACGTTTCGGCGCGCTGGCAGCTTCCGCCTGTATACCCTCGCGGAGAGCTCCGATGCGTCGAAACATTCTCACGCTCCTTGCCATCGCTTCGGTCGTTCTGGTCGCCTGCAACTCCGCCGTGCCGCCGACGGCGCCCGATGCGATGCTCGTGGAGCCCGGGATGTCGAGGCCAGCGGGTACCGGAGTGACCGGGCGCTGGACCGGAGTCGGTCACTCCGCGACGGGATCGGTCCGCGTGAGCGCCGAGAACGGCGTGATGCGCCTCGACTTCCCGGATGACTTCTCGGTGGGTGCGGTGCCGGGCCCGTTCGTGTACGTGAACACGACGAACAATGCGAACACCGGCCGGCCGCTCCGCGTCGCCGCGCTCCGCAGCAACAGCGGCGCGCAGTCGTACGCCTTCCAGCTCCCGGATGCGTCGAGTTACACCTGGGTGCTGATCTGGTGCGATCCGTACAACGTGCCGGTGGCCGAGGCGAGCGTTCCGCCGACGCCCTGACTGGCGGGATCGACTCCTTGACATAGGGATGGGGGGTATATAGAATCATACCCATCAGGGGTATTCAGCCATTCCATTCCACGAGGCATCCATGAGCACCGCCCAGCACACCACGCTCGCGATCGACGGCATGAGCTGCGGCCATTGCGTCGCGTCCGTGCAGAAGGCGCTCGCCGGCGTCGTCGGCCTGGCCGATGCGAGGGTCTCCGTCGGCAGGGCCACCTTCGCAGTGGACGAGACTGCCGCCGAACGTGTCACCGCCGACGCGGTGAAGGCCGTTGGACAGGCCGGGTTCGTCGCCACTCCCGCGCGCTGACGATTCGACGAGGAGTGCACATGCAGACGATCGACTGGCTGGTCATCGCCGCTGGCGTCGGCGCGGTGGCGTGGGTCAACTGGTATTTCTTTCTCGCCGACCGCGGGCTCGCGAGCGCGGTCGTCGCCGCAGTGGATGTTGCGGGCCGACGGGAGATCGCGATCCTCGTGCGCGGTGGTTATTCGCCGTCCACCATTCGTGCCGTGGCCGGCGAGCCGGTACGGCTCGTGTTCGACCGCCAGGAGAACTCGAGCTGCTCCGAGGAGGTCGTGTTCCCCGACTTCGGCGTGCGACGATTTCTTCCCGAGCACCAGAAGACCACAGTGGAAATCACCCCGCCCCGTGCGGGCACCTACGAATTCACGTGCGGCATGGGGATGTTGCACGGACGCGTGATCGCGGAGTGACGACGATGACTCCGACAGATACCATGCTGCCCGCTTCTGCATCGGTGCGCCCCCAGATCGAGAAGGTGGTCATTCCCGTGTCAGGGATGACCTGCGCCGCCTGCCAGAGTCGGGTGCAGCGCACGCTCAACGACGTTCCGGGAGTCTCCGACGCCGCGGTGAACCTGATGATGGGAAACGCCACCATCTCGTACAATCCGCAGGCGATCGGCCCCGACGCGCTCGTCGAGCACATTCGCGCCACGGGGTACGGCGCCGAGTTGCCCGTCGCCGACCAGACGGCGTTCGAGGAGCAGGCAGCGCGCGACACGGCGCAGACGGAGGAGTTCGAAAATCTTCGCCGCAAGGCGATCGTGAGCGGCATCGCTGGCGCCATCGCGATGCTCGTGTCCATGCCATTGATGAGCCGAGTCGGCATGGCGGCGCACCAGGCGAGCGGCACGACCGTCGATCCCTTCATGCGATGGACGGCCCGAGTCATTGAGCCGATGCATCGCGCCGTGATGCCCTGGCTCTACGAGCTGCAGGCGTGGACGATCACCTGGACGCTGCTGGTCGTGACGGTCGCAGTGATGTCGTGGGCGGGACGCCATTTCTACACCCGCGCATGGGCCGCCTTCCGGCATCACGCGGCCGACATGAACACGCTCATCGCAGTCGGCACGGGCGCCGCGTTCGTGTATTCGGTGATCGCGACGGTTGTGCCGTCGTTCTTCACGAGCCGCGGGCTCGCGCCGGACGTGTATTACGAAGCGATCATCATCATCATCGCGCTCATCCTCACCGGCAACGCCTTCGAGGCGCGCGCGAAGAAGCAGACGTCGTCGGCACTTCGGGCGCTGGCCGGTCTCCAGCCGAAGACGGCGCGAGTCGTTCGTGCTGGCAGCGCCGGAGTCGAGGAGGTCGACGTCCCCATCGCGAACGTCGTCGCGGGCGATCTCGTGCTCGTCAGGCCCGGCGAACGGCTCGCGGTGGACGGCGATGTGGAGTCCGGCGAGAGCGCCGTCGACGAGTCGATGCTCACCGGTGAGTCGGTGCCGGTGGAGAAGCACGCTGGCGACCGCGTGATCGGCGGCACGATCAACCGCACCGGTGCGCTCCGCTATCGCGCGACGACACTCGGTGCCGCCAGCACGCTGGCGCAGATCGTCAAGCTGATGCGCGATGCACAGGGCACGCGAGCTCCCATCCAGGGGCTCGCCGATCGCGTGAGTGGCATCTTCGTGCCCGTCGTCATGTCGCTCGCGATCGCGACGTTCGTCGTCTGGTTCGTGGCGGGCAACGTGAATGACGTGACGGCGCCCGCGGTTCGCGCCTTCGCCGCAGCGGTGGCCGTACTGATCATCGCCTGTCCGTGCGCGATGGGGCTCGCCGTGCCCACCGCCGTCATGGTGGCGACGGGGAAGGGCGCCGAGCTCGGGATCCTCATCAAGGGCGGACAGGCCCTTCAGGAACTGGGCACCATCACGACGGTCGCGCTGGACAAGACGGGCACCGTCACCGAGGGACGTCCCACGGTGACGGACATCGTGCGCGCTCCGGGCCTGACGATGACCGATGACGAGCTGCTCGCGCTCGTCGCCGCCGTCGAGACGATGAGCGAGCACCCACTCGCGGATGGCATCGTGCGGCACGCGAAGGAGCGCAACCTCACGCTCGCCACGCCCACCGGCTTCACATCGGTGAGTGGACGCGGTGCGCTTGGCACGGTGGACGGTCGGCCCGTCGCGGTCGGCAACGCGCTCCTGATGGCGGACCACTCGGTCGACATCACGCCACTCGGCGAACGTGCCGCCGCGCTCGCGAGCGAGGCGAGAACGCCGATGTACGCCGCGGTCGATGGTCGGCTGGCGGGACTCATCGCGGTTGCCGACCCCATTCGGGCCAGCTCGCGCGAGGCAATCACGCGACTTCACGACATGGGGCTCGACGTAGTGATGCTCACCGGCGACAACGAGCGCACTGCCCAGGCCATCGCGCGCCAAGCGGGCATCGACCGCGTTGTGGCCGGCGTCCTGCCCGACGGCAAGGTGAGGGAGATCAAGCGGCTGCAGGCGGAGGGCCGAGTGGTGGCGATGGTGGGCGACGGCGTGAACGACGCAGCAGCCATGGCGCAGAGCGTCGGCATCGCGATGGGCACGGGCACCGACATCGCCATCGAGGCGGCGGACGTCGTGCTCATGCGCGGCGACCTGCGCAGCGTGCCGCAAGCCATCGCCGTCTCCCGGCGCACGATGCGGACGATGAAGCAGAACCTGTTCTGGGCCTTCATCTACAACGTGATCGGCATTCCCGTCGCGGCAGGCGTGCTCTACCCTGCGTTCGGACTGCTGCTGAGCCCCATCCTGGCCAGTGCGGCAATGGCCTTCAGCTCGGTGAGCGTGGTGATGAACAGCCTTCGCCTGCGCCGGGCGCGATTCGCATGAGAGAAAAAATGACAGCAGTGACGACGAGGAAGCGCGGTGCACAGCGGGCGGCTACGGCCGAGCTACCCGTGATCCAGTGTGGCTGTGCCATGCCGGACGACGCCGACAACGGCCGCAAGGCCGTCGCGGTGGATCCGGACGTCAAGGATCGAAACATCAAGCGACTGCGCCGGATCGAAGGACAGGTGCGCGGCCTCCAGAAGATGGTGGAGGACGACCGCTACTGCGCCGACATCATGACGCAGATCTCGTCGGTGCACGAAGCACTGCGGTCCGTTGGACGCGAACTGATGCGCAATCACCTGAAGCATTGCGCGACGGCCGCAATCAGGTCGGGTCCCGAACAGGCAGAGCCCATGTACGATGAGCTCCTGAACCTGATCTACAAGCACAGCCGCTAGCGTGGCGTGCGACGTGCATATCTACTCCCCCTTGAACGAAACACCCGAGCCAACGCTTCTCTCTGCATGATTCGTCGTCGCCTTGTCGCCCTGCTCACGTCGGTTACCATGCTCCACCTCGCGGTGGCGTCTGGCGAATCCGCGTGCGCGAGCCCCGCGATGAGCCAGCATCACGAGGCTATGGCGAGCTCGGCCGGAACAGACGCGGCCGTACCGATGTCCGGACATGTGATGGCGACACGATCCGTCACTGGCGCGGTGTCCGCCGCGCACGAAACGTCCTCCAGCACCGTCGGTACCGCCGAGGTGCCGCCGTGCGAGATCCCGACGCAGCAGCACTGCTGTGGGGCGCTCGTCGGCTGCAGTGTGAGTGTCGCCATCGCCAACGCGACACAGGCGGTCGGCTCCTCCGTGTCACCCGCCGCACGGATACTCGTGGCACTCCACGACGCGCCTGCGTCGTTCGCGCCGGCTCCCGAGCCGCCGCCCCCGAAGGCCTAGCCCGAGCTCCGACAACTCGGTGTTCGCACGTTCGCTCGGCGTCGTCACGCCGGCGAGCCACGCGCAAGGATCCATTCGCGCGATTGCCAGCCTTCTCTCATTCGGCCAATGCAGTTCATCTATCGCTTCAGCGCGGTCTGCGCACCGCGCATCGCAAGTCGGCGCATCCTGGCGCTCGCCCTGTTCGTGTCCGTCGCAGGCACGGTACGCCTCGACGCACAAACCGACTACTACAACACCGATCGCGGACGGCCCATCCAGATCGAGGACGCCTACGTCGCCGAGCGATATGGCGTCGAACTCAAGCTCGCGCCGTTGCGGCTCGAGCGTGCGCGGGGCGGCGTCTACAACTGGGGCCTCGAGCCCGAGATCGCCTACGGCATCCTGCCGCGAACGCAAATCGAAGTCGGCCTGCCGCTCGCCTACCGCGAAGTTGGAACGGAGCGCCAGTCCGGCATCGCCGGCCTCGAATTGTCCGTCATGCACAACCTGAATGCGGAGACGGAGGGCTGGCCGGCGCTCGGGATCCGTGCCGACCTGCTCGCACCAGTCGGCAATCTCGCGCCGAGCCGGGCGTATCCGAGCATCACCGGCATCGCGACCCGCACTTATGCGTGGGGCCGAGTGCACCTGAACGGGAAGTACACCGCCGGTTCATCGCTCACGGGAACATCGGCGTCGAGTGCAGGGGCGGAGGAGCTGTCGCGCTGGCTCGTCGGTGGCGCGGTCGATCGGACATTTCCCCTGCGGTCCACCCTGATCACGGCGGAACTGTACGGACGCAAGCCGCTCATCACCGGTGAGGACGTGGAGTACAACACCGGCGCGGGCATTCGCCATCAGTTCACGCCGACACTCGCCCTCGACGCCGGACTGGGCCGCCGCCTCAACGGCGACGCGCCCGGCTGGTACGTCACCTTCGGCAGCTCGTTCGCGTTCGGCGTGTCCTCACTCTTCCCGACCGGTCGCTGACCTCACATACCATGAGACGCATCCATATGAAGCACTCCATGCGCATCGGCCTCGCGGGCGCCATGCTGTTCAGCGCCGCCGGAACGATCGTCGCCCCGCGCGCCGCATCGGCCCAGTGGTCGCGCACCTACGAGCAGTTCTACCTGCCGGGGAAGTTCAACTTCACCTTCCGGCGCGAATACGCCGCCGCCGATCGCCTGTTCAATGCGTTCGACTACGGGCATGCCATCCTCTACGAGCGGCTCTACAACAACCCTGGTGCTCCCGTCAGCGAGCTCGAGACCGACGAGTACGACTTCATCACGAAGAAGCTGCTCGTGAGTCCGCCCAAGCTTCCGCTCGAAGAAGCGGCGATCGAGATCAACTACGCCAAGCTCGCGCCCGAAGCGAAGATGATGTTCGACTGGGCGCACCTGCTGCACCGGCAGATCTACGATGTGCTCGCCTCGGAGCAGATGTCGCAGGCCGACAAGGACGCGAAGGTCGCCGAGCTGGTGGCGTACTACAAGACGCGACGGGATCTCGCCTTCAGCTCCCTGCCCAAGAACATGGACCTGATGGAGAGCCAGCCGTACTCGCTCGCCTTCCGCCAGCGCTATCCCAAGTTCAATGGTCTGATCTGGGGCTATCACTGGTTGCAGGTCGGGCTGTACGAGCCGTTGATGGTGGGACGGAATCAGGAGCAGCGGCAGGCCGGCGTGCTGGCGGCCGTCTCGCGCTTCCGGCAGATGCTGGACAACGCGCCCGAGCACATGCCGCGCGTCATGCCGATGACGGCGGCCATCGCACCAACATTTGCCGCGCGCTATCAGGAAGCGTCCATCATCTTCGACAACCTGCACTCTATGCACGATGTCGTGTCGGACATCCTGACCAACAACACCGTGGTCTCGCGTTCGCAGAAGCGCGCCGCCATTCTGGCGGCAGCGAGCCGCTACCGCGACAACACGTCGTTCCTCATGCCGCTCGATGAATGGAAGTCGATGGGCACGATGATGGGAATCGAGAACATGGGCGGTCCTGCCGTGGGATTCCTCGCCGGCTTTCCGACACCCACGCTCGCGCGCGGCGCAAGCATGGCGGAGGCGATGAAGGGAATGGCCGGCATGCAGCACGGCGCCGCGGGTGCGGCACCCATGGCGGGCATGCAGCACGGTGCCGCCAACTCGACAGGGATGGCCGGCATGCAGCACGGGGCCCGCGGCATGGGTGACTCCGCCAAGGCGGGCGCGGCGCACCAGATGCCAGGCATGGCCGGCATGACGGCGATGCCCGGCATGACGCACGGGGCGATGGGCGCCGCATCGGACAGCATGAGCGCGATGCACATGTCGTCGATGATGCAGATGCACGAGCGCATGATGCGGGACCCGGTCATCCGCGAGCGCGTGATGGCCGACACCGCGATGCGCCGCATGATGCAGGGCATGATGGACCCGTCGATGCCCGGCATGCAGCACGACATGCCCGGCATGCAGCACGACATGACACCAGCGGCCGCTCGACCGTCGACCACGCGGGCGCGGACAACGACGAGCAGGAAGGCGGCGTCGGCGAAGACGCCGGCACGCTCGTCGACGGCGAGGAAGTCACCGGCGAAGACGACGCCGGCGAAAAAGGCAGCACCGGCGAAGAAGGCACCCGCCAAGCCCGCACCGGCCAAGCCAGCGCCGATGGATCACTCGAAGATGCCGGGAATGAACATGCCCGGCATGAAGCCATAGATGCGAAGCGTCCGCATTCGCGGAGCGCTCGCCACACTGATCGCGGCCATCGCGCTGACGATGTCGACCCCCGGGTCGGCATCGGCACATGGCCGGCTCAAGAGCTCCATCCCTGCATCCGGCGCGCACCTCGCGAGCGTACCGGCGCAGGTGCGTCTGGACTTTTCCGAAGCGCCGGAACTCACGTTCACCATGATTCGCCTTCAGACCGCCGACGGCCGCGCGATCGCGTTGACCGCACCGGCGTTCGCGACGGATTCACGGCGCTCCATTGTCGCGCGCGTGACGGAGGCCATGGTCGCGGGCACGTATGTCGTGATGTGGCAGATCGCGGGCGACGACGGACACCCGGTGCGCGGGCAGTTCGACTTCGTCGTCGCACCGGGATCTGAAGGAATCGGAGTCGCGCCGGTTGCGGAGAGCGGCGCTGTTGCCGGGAATCCCACCGCGACTCCGCACGACATGAGTGCGATGCACCACGATCCGGTCACGATGCCGCAGGGCGATGGCTTCGGCGCCGAATCACCCGCGTACGTGCTCGTGCGATGGATCGGGTTCGTGGCGCTGCTCATCGTCGTGGGGGCCACGGCTTTTCGCGTGCTCGTCCTTGGCCGCCTGCGCACGGATGGAGATGGAGGGTCTCGTGGGGACGAACGGGCGATGACGATCGCGGCCGATCACGGCGCGGCGCGACTCGGATTGCTCGCGGTGCTCCTGCTGTCCGCGACGCTCGTCTTCCGCCTCTACGCGCAATCGTACGCCATGCACGGCGCCAGCCGCTCGCTGGACATCGTGCTGATCTGGCAGATGATTCGCTCCACCACCTGGGGCGCGGGTTGGATGCTCCAGCTCGTCGGCATCCTGCTCGCCGGAGCGGGATTCTACGGCGCACGCTGGGCATCGCGCCGGGCGCCGGCGATGCCGGTGGACTCGCAAGGCACGACGCGCGGGTCGAGCACCAGCTCGTGGTGGGCGCTGGCGTCCGTGGGTGCAGTCGCCTGTGCCTTTTCCCCCGCATTCTCCGGCCACGCGTCGTCGGCCCCGCGATTCCGCGCACTCGCCGTGCTCGCGGACGGACTCCACGTCCTGGCCGCGAGCGGCTGGCTCGGGACGCTCGCCGTCGTACTCATGGCGGGAATCGCCGCGGCACGGATGCAATCGTCCGAACGGCGTGGGCCCCTGGTTCGATCGCTCATCACGGCGTTCTCTCCCGTCGCGCTCTTCGCCGCGGGCCTCGCCACCGTGACCGGCGTGTTCGCCGCATGGCTGCACGTCGGGACCATCCCCAACCTCTGGGGCACGCGCTATGGCATCACACTGCTCATCAAGCTCGGCGTGCTGGGCGTCGTGACGCTCACAGGATTCTACAACTGGAAGTTCGTCCAGCCACGGCTTGGCACGGATGAGGCAACGGTGAAATTGCAGCGCTCCGCCAGAGTCGAGGTCGCCGTCGCCGTGCTCGTCCTGCTCGTGACCGCCGTCCTCGTCGCATCACCCACGTCGATGGACGCGAGCATGTAGCCGCATCCGCGCCGCGTCACAGAGGCAACCGGAGATCGTCGTCGCTGTTCATCATCGCATCCCGTCATCGTCCTTCTTTCATCAAGGAGCACCACCATGTTCGTCACGTCACGCAGCACCCTGAAGGCCGCCGCAGCGATCCTCACCTTCACTCTCGCCGCGGCATGCGCGAAGAGCGGGGACAAGTCAGACAGCGACGCGAAGGACTCGGCCGCCACCGCGGCAAGTACACCGATGGACACCGGAATGGCGGGCATGTCCGGTATGTCCGGTATGTCCGGCATGGCTGGTATGGCGGGCATGACCGGCAACGCGGATCAGGACTTCCTCCGCATGATGAGCGATCACCACAAGGGATTGATCGTCCTGGCCCACATGACGAAGGATCGCAAGGAAGGCGGCTCCGCGGTCGCCGACGCCACCAAGCTCGACGCGGCGCAGGACAAGGAGCTCGACCACATGGTCACGATGCTCGAGAAGGACTTCAAGGATGCGTACTCGCCCAAGGTGTTGCCTGCACACCAGGCAATGGCCGATGCGCTGAAGAGCAAGACGGGGAAGGAGTACGATCGCACCTTCTATCAGGACATCATCCAGCATCATCAGGAAGCCATCAAGATGGTCGACGGCTACCTGCCGAACTCGAAGAATGCGATGCTGAAGCAGATGGCGGAAAAGATGAAGGCCGACCAGTCGAGGGAGATTGCTGATTTCCAGCAGAAGGTCACCGCGCTCGGGAGCTGAACGACTACATCGGATCGGTCGTCGATCGAAACTGCTCGACCACGGCTGGGGGATGCGGCGTGCGACCCCAGCCGGGTAGGTCGAGCCTCAGGACGTCGCGTACGCATCTGCATCGGCCCGAAACGTGTCGCCGTCTTGCGCCATATCGGGCACCGCGCGACGTTGCAGAACGGTGAGTCGTCGAGCCGCGGCGCCAATCCGCTCATCGAACGGACAACGGGGCCGAGGCGCGATGTCCGACCGTACGAAGAGCATCGCCGACCGGGATCTCCCGCCTTGCGGGTGCAGCAGTCCGGGCGACGCCAGCGCCGCGACCTGCTATTGCGGCGTCGAGGATCTCCTCCGCATCATCCGGCGACGGTATTCGCTCGCGGTGATGAACGCCATCAGGAGCCATCCCCACCCGCGCTACCACGACATCGCGGAGGCGCTTCCGGGCATCAGCAGCTCCACCCTCGCCGAGACGCTTCGAGCTCTCGAGGCTGCACAGCTGCTCCGCCGCCTTGCCGGGTCGGTCGACAGCCCGTTCCACTCTTACGAGCTCACCGATTCAGGATCGAAGCTGCTCGGTCGGCTGCACCAACTGCTGACGGAATTGTAGGCGACCTGCTGGTGTGCCATCGAGGGAAAGACCTCGCTTCGCTTGACCGAAGTGAAGTGGCGACGCCCTCCTATCTATAGTAGCATCCCTGTCTGCGCGCCCTCGCGCAGACACTTCGAACATGACCTGAGGTCGGGATGCTGGAGCGCCGGCTCATCGCGGTGGATGGCGTCGTACAAGGGGTCGGCTTCCGGCCGTACGTTCACCGGTTGGCCGCCGCCAACTCGCTGTTCGGCTCCGTGCGCAACGCCGGAGGTGGCGTCCTGATCGACGTCGAAGGCGACCCGACGGGCGTCGCGGAGTTCTGCCGCCAACTGACGCTCACACCACCTCCGCTGGCGGAGATCGCAACCCTCCGCGTGGAGCGCGCGACCCCGCAGGAGTACGCGTCGTTCCGGATCGCGACGAGTGATATGGCGACGCACGACGACGTGACGTCCATACCACCGGACGCTGCGACCTGCGCGCTCTGCCTGGCCGAGCTGTTCGATCCGGCGAACCGCCGCCACGCGCACCCGTTCATCACGTGCACGGAGTGCGGACCTCGCTTCACCGTGGTCGTGGACACACCGTACGATCGCGAACGGACGACGATGGCAGCCTTTCCGCTTTGCGCACGCTGCCAGCGCGAATACGAGAATCCGCTCGATCGTCGCTTTCACGCCGAGTCGATCGCCTGTCCCGATTGTGGACCCCGACTGCTCGCGCATGACGGGCGGCAGGACGGCGCTCAGCGCACCGACGCGGCCGCGTTGTACGCCGCCGTGTCCGCGCTCCGATGCGGACAGATCATCGCGATCAAGTCGCTTGGCGGTTTTCACCTCGCATGTGACGCGACGGACGAACGTGCGGTGCGGCGACTGCGTGAGCGAAAGCACCGGCCTGCCAAGCCATTCGCGGTCATGGTCCGCGACCTGCACGCCGCCATGGCGCTGGCCAACGTGTCGGACGACGAACGCGCCGCGCTCATGTCGGCCGCACGGCCGATTCTCCTCGTGACGCGACATCCACACGCGGCGGTCTGCGTCGGCGTCGCGCCTCTCGGCAATACGCTCGGCGTCATGCTCCCCTCGACGCCGCTGCATCACCTCCTGCTCGCGGCGCTCGATCGCCCACTCGTCATGACGAGCGGCAATCGCGGTGGTGAGCCGGTCATGACGGATGACCAGGGCGCCCTCGACGCGCTCGGAGACATTGCGGATCTCTTTCTGACGAACGACCGCGACATTGCCGCACGCTGCGACGACAGCGTGGTACGAGTGGTCGCGGGGGAGGCGCGCCAGATCCGGCGTGCTCGCGGATTCGCACCACGCTCGATCGTGCTTCCATTCCCGGTCAGCGAGGCCGTGCTGGCAGTCGGGGGGCACCTCAAGAACACTGTCTGCGTGGCGCACGGCCAATCGGCGCACCTGTCGGCGCACGTCGGCGACCTCGATAGCGCTGCGGCGCGCGCGGCACTTCGACTCGCGCTCGACGGCACCCTTCGCCTGGCGGGCGTTCAGGCCAGCGTCATCGCGCACGACCTGCATCCGGACTACGGCTCCACGCACGTCGCGATGGCACTCGCGGTTGAGCGCGGCATTGCCAGACGCGTTGCAGTGCAGCATCACCACGCGCACGTCGCGGCCTGCGTCGCGGAGTTCGGGATACGTGGGCCGGTCATCGGCGTCGTGTTCGATGGAGCGGGACTCGGCACCGACGGTGCCATCTGGGGCGGTGAGTTTCTCGTCGCTGACGGGGCGAACTTCACGCGGTGCGGGCATCTGGGGTACGTGCCCCTGCCGGGTGGTGATGCAGCCGCCCGTCGGCCGTGGCGCGCCGCGGCGGCGCATGTCGCCCGATTGAATGACACCGCGCAGCGATGCGCGAGCGTCCGTCCTCCCGACGTGGGCGACGACGAGTGGAACCTCGTGCAGCAGGTGATCGCGTGGCCCGATGGCACACCGCGAACGTCGAGCGTCGGCCGACTGTTCGACGCGGTGGCGTCACTGCTGGGTCTCTGCCACGTCGCCAGCTTCGAGGGCGAAGCCGCGATGCGTCTGGAAGCGCTCGCGTGCGAACGGCTGACGTGGAGCTATCCGGTCACGCTGAGCGGCGGCGAGTGCTGGACCGCTGATCCGGCCAGCATCGTCGCCGAGGTGGCCTCCGATCTGGCGCGGGGACGCGACCGCGCGGAGATTGCGACAGCCTTCCACGGAGCGATGCGCGATCTCGTCGTGCTCGGCTGCGAACGCATTCGGGAGGAGACTGGACTCGAGACCGTCGTGTTGTCGGGCGGTGTGTTCGCCAATGCGCTGCTCGCGGGCAGTGCTCGCGATGCGCTCGCCGCACGACGATTCCGTGTCCTCATGCCCCGACTCACGCCGTGCAACGACGGCGGCTTGTCGCTCGGTCAGGCCTACATCGCCGCGTGCGCGGTACAGGAGGACGCATGTGCCTAGGAGTTCCGGGCCAGATCGTCGAGTTTCTCGACCCGACGCATCATCTTGCCAAGGCGGAGATCTCGGGAGTTCGGCGGGCGATCAACGTCGGCCTGCTCGTGCCCGATGGACTCGAGATCGGGGACTGGGTGCTGATTCATGTCGGCTTCGCGTTGAGCAAGATCGACGAGGAGGAAGCGCGCCGAACGCTGGAGTTCCTCGAGCAGCTGGGCTCGGACTTCGCCGACGAGATGACGCTCATCGAACACAGCCAGATCGAGTGATGACGCTCGTGATCGCGGACGAGTCCAGGATCGCCGTGCCAGGCATGGCGGCGAAGCGCTTCACCGCCACCACGGAGGTGTCCCGCGCATTCTTCGGCGATCAGGCGGACGCCATCAGCCGCGCGTGTCATGCAATGGCGGGGCATTTCCAGCGAGGCGGGCGCCTGTTCGTCTGCGGCGACGGCGCGCAGCGCAGCGACGTGGCGCATGTCGTCGTGGAGTTTCTCCACCCGGTCGTCGTGGGCAAGCGCGCGCTGCCGGCCATCGCGTTGCCGGAGATTCCGTCCGGCGCGGCCCGGCGCCTGCTCGAGGTGATGGGTCGGCGCGGCGACCTCGTCATGCTGCTCACCGCGAACACCCCGAACGCACCTGAGCAGCACATGCTCGCGTCGGCGCGCGCGCGCGGGATGCTGGCGATCGCGCTCACGGGCCCGCCTGGAGCAACGGACATCGACGCGGATCATGTCTTCACGGTGCCGAGCGGTGATTCGTGCATCGTGCAGGAAACACACGAGATGCTCTACCACGTGCTGTGGGAGCTCGTGCATCTCTTCTTCGACCACCGCACGGCGGTCACGTGATCTCTCCACGCGAGAACGCGCAATGCGACGCCCGCGGCGGAGAGTGCCACCTCTGCGGCGATGAGGCGATCGTCGGGCGGGTGATTGACATCGATGCGCGCGAGCGCACCGCGACGGTGTCCCTGCCCGACGGGCCTGCGACAGTCGCCCTGGATCTCGTCGACGCGGCGGTGGGGGACGAGGTGCTCGTGCACCTGGGCTTTGCCATCGAACGGGTGGGCTGAGATGAGCGCCGGGCAGGATTTCGCCAGCGAGTTCTATCCCTTCCTCAACGCGCCACGCGCCGGATCGGGCGAGCCGATTGCCGCGCTCCTCGCCTCGGCGCGCGGCTCCACGCTGGCCAAGTGCGACGAGGTGATCGCACTGCGGGCCGAGGTGCTGGCGGAGCATGAGGCCGACTTCGATCGCGCCGCGCAGGCGATGGCCGAGCGGTTCGCGCGAGGCGGGAAGCTGCTCGCGTTCGGTAATGGCGGCAGCGCGACCGACGCCGATGACGCAGCGGCGGACTGCACGTCGCCACCACGACGCGGATGGCGCGCGCTGCCGGCGCTCTCGCTGCCGGCTGACAGCGCCACGGTCACGGCGCTGGCGAACGACGTCGGGCTCGAGAACGTATTCGCGCGCCAGCTTGGCGCCGTGGGAGAACGCGACGACATCGCGCTGGGGTTTTCCACGAGCGGAAACTCGGCCAACGTCGTCGCAGCGTTCGTCGAAGCCAGGCGGCGCGGCATGCTCACGGTGGCGCTCACCGGGTACGACGGCGGTGCGGTAGCGCGCGCCGGTGTGGTGGACGTCTGCTTCATCGCGCGCCGCGAGTTCGTCCCGAGGATCCAGGAGGGCCACGCGACGATCTGGCACACATTGCTCGAACTGACACAGCACGCGCTCGCCGCGCGTGGGGAGCAGCATTCATGAGCATGCGGTTCGTTGACGAGTACCGCTCGCCCGAGGGTGTCGCGCGGCTCAGTGCCGAAATCGTGCGCCTGGCCGAGGGGCGGCGAGTGAAGCTGATGGAAGTGTGCGGCGGGCATACCCACGCCATCTACAAGCATGGGCTGCAGGACCTGCTGCCCGAGCACGTCGAGCTGGTACACGGTCCCGGCTGTCCGGTGTGCGTCATCCCGATGGGCCGCATCGACGACGCAATCGCCATCGCGCGCACACCCGGCGTCATTTTCGCCACCTATGGTGACATGATGCGCGTGCCCAGCTCCACCGGTAGCCTGATCGACGCGAAGGCGGACGGGGCGGACGTGCGATTCATCTATTCGCCGCTCGACGCGCTGACGCTCGCGCGCAAGAATCCGGATCGCGAGGTCGTCTTCTTTGCCGTGGGGTTCGAGACCACCGCACCCTCCACAGCCGCGACGCTGTTGCGTGCCCGTGAGGAGGGGCTGAAGAACTTCTCCGTGTTCTGCAATCACGTCACGATCATTCCGGCCATCAAGGCGATCCTCGATTCGCCCGGCATGAACCTGAACGGCTTCATCGGGCCCGGCCACGTGAGTACGATCATCGGCATCGGCCCGTTCGAGTTCGTGCCGCGCGATTACGGGCTGCCGATGGTGGTGAGCGGGTTCGAGCCCTCGGACATCCTGCAATCGGTCGTGATGATCCTTCGGCAGCTCAATGCCGGACCGTCGGCCGTGAAAGTGGAGAACCAGTACGCCCGCGTGGTGCGTGACGGCGGCAACCGCCGCGCGATGGAGATGCTCGGCGAGACGATGATGCTGCGCCCGTTCTTCGAGTGGCGCGGGCTGGGGTTCATTTCGCAGAGCGCGCTCGCCCTGCGTCCCGAGTTCGCGGCGTTCGATGCCGAGGTCAAGTTCACGGTGCCGAACGTCCGCGTCACGGATCCCAAGGCATGTCAGTGCGGGGAGGTGCTCAAGGGCGCCATCAAGCCATGGCAGTGCAAGGTGTTCGGCGCGGCCTGCACCCCCGAGACGCCGATAGGTTCGTGCATGGTATCGCCCGAGGGCGCGTGCGCCGCGTACTACAACTACGGGCGGTATTCGCTGATGCGACAAGGTGCCTCGACCGCGGCTCCGGCGGGCGCTGCATGACGGGATCCGGACGGATCGAGTCGTCGCTGCCAGCGCAGCTCGGCCGCATGGAGCGGGCGCGCGTCGTGCGCGATGGCGCGCCGCGACTGCGCGACGAGCACATCACGCTCAGTCATGGCAGCGGTGGCAAGTCCAGTCATGCGTTGCTGGAGTCGCTCATCCTGCCCGCCTTTCGCAATCCGCTGCTCGACGGCATCGCGGACGCGGCCGTGTTCTCGAGTGGCGAGGTTGCCGACGCTGACGCGAGTGCCGAACGCATCGCGCTCACCACTGACAGCTACGTCGTGAGCCCGCTGTTCTTCCCCGGCGGCAACATCGGCACGCTGGCCGTACACGGGACCATCAACGACCTCGCGGTATCAGGCGCTCGTCCGCTCGCGATCTCCGTGGCGCTGATTCTCGAGGAAGGGCTCGACATGGCCATTCTACGTCGCGTCGTGGAATCGATGGCGACCGCCGCCGCTGCGGCGGGCGTGCCCATCGTGACCGGTGACACGAAGGTGGTGCACCGCGGAAAGGCCGATCAACTGTTCATCACCACGAGCGGGGTCGGTGTCGTCGGCGCCGGCGTGCGGCTGGGCATCGATCAGGTGCGGGCGGGCGACGTCGTGGTCGTGAGCGGGTTCATCGGCGATCACGGCATCGCCGTGATGTTGGCGCGCGAGGCGTTCGAGCTGGACGCGGAGATCGAGAGCGACAGTGCGCCGCTGCACGACCTGGTGACGGTGCTCCTCGCCGCCGCGCCCGACACGCGCGTGATCAAGGATCCGACGCGGGGCGGTGTCGCCAGCGCGCTGAACGAGATCACCGCGCGCACACGCCTCGCCATCAGCGTCGATGAGGAGCACGTGCCAGTCCGTCCCGCAGTTCGCGGCGCGTGCGAAATCCTCGGGCTGGATCCGCTACAGATCGCCAACGAGGGCAAGCTGCTCGCCATCGTGCCGCCGGAACAGGCCCGCGCCGCGCTCGACGCGATGCGCGCGCATCGGTTCGGCGCCGATGCCGCCATCATCGGCGAAGTACTTGAACAGCCTGAGGGAATGGTGCTGCTACGGACGGGAATCGGCGGATCTCGCGTGCTCGACATGCTGGTGGGAGACCCGTTGCCACGCATCTGCTAGCACACCAGTACGCGCTCGTGCGTTGCTCCACCGATCTCGAGTCGGCGCACGAACGAGCGCGTTCGCTGGAAGGTCGGCCATGAGGGCACTCTTTCGGATTGCGTGGCGCACGGGCAAGAGCGGTTCTTGCAGCCGTCGCCGCCGGACGTCAGCTTGGCGTACGCCGCCGCAATTGTGAGGCCGACGGCGGTCCGCATCGGCGCTTCGAAAAATCGAAGTGAGTTTGCGGCGAGTTCCAGCGGCGCATAGAATCGACGCTCGATAAAAAGTTTGTCGCGGCGGTACACCCGAGGAGCCCACGATGGGGACAGCGACCGAGCCGAAGATCAGGGGTGGCCAGCCTTCCATTCCCGCGACGCTGCCTCAGGAGCAGCCCGAGCGACTTCCACTCGGGCCGCTCAAGACCATCCATGTCTTCTGGATGGCGGGGATGAGCTGCGACGGCTGCACCATCACTGTCGCAGGCGCGACGAATCCGGGAATCGAGGGACTGCTCCTGGGCACGGTGCCGGCGATGCCCAAGGTGCTGCTGCATCATCCCGTCCTCTCCGTGGAATCGGGCGCCGAGTTCATGCAGTCGTTCAAGGACGCGCACGCCGGGACGCTCGGCGACCCGTACGTCGTCGTCTTCGAGGGCTCGGTGCCGGACGAGCGCATCGCGAAGCGGACGGGCGGCTACTGGTCGGCCATGGGCTCGGAGCTGATGTCGGGCGAGGCCGAGGGCGGCCGTCATGCCGTCGTGCCGACGACCGAGTGGCTGAGCCGCCTCGCGCCGGGCGCCGCGGCGACGATCGCCATCGGCACCTGCGCTACATGGGGTGGCATTCCGTCGGCGGAAGGAAACCCCACCGGCGCCATGAGCGTGATGGACTTCCTGGGCAAGGACTACCGCAGCGCGTTCGGCCTGCCCGTGATCAACATTCCTGGCTGCGCTCCGCAGGGAGACAACTTCACCGAAACGGTGTTCGCGATCCTGCTCTTTCTCCAGGGCATCGGACCGCTCCCCGCCTTCGACGAGCTCGGCCGTCCCGCATGGCTGTATGGGGAAACGGTGCATCGTGGCTGCACGCGCGCCGGCTACTACGAGGAAGGCGTGTTCACGAAGGAGTACGGCGGCAAGGAGTGCCTGGTCGAGATCGGATGCTGGGGTCCCGTTGTGAACTGCAACATCGTGAAGCGCGGCGCCATCAATCATATGGGCGGATGCATGGAAGCAGGCGGCATCTGCATCGCGTGCACGATGCCCGGCTTCCCCGACAAGTTCTCTCCGTTCTACAAGGCACCGCCGGGTGGCATCGTCTCCACGACGATGTCGCGCGGCGTGGGCGGTGTGATTCGTCGGCTGCGACGGCTGAGCAATCGGCACGTCAGCCGCGAGCGACGCTGGGACGTCAACGACGCCGTGCCCAGTGGGTGGGCCAACCTGTCGGGTCAGACGGGCGGACTGAAGGTGATGGAGTTCTTCTACCAGAAGTGGCAGCACTGGGGTGCGCGGAAACCAGGCCGGAATCCCGGCGAAGAAGAGCGGCTCTGGGGTGGGACGAGGCCCGGAAAGCCAAGCGACTACATCGACGACAGCGTGTCGGAGGGCAAATGACTGATGCTGACCTCATCGCCTCGGTGCGACTGTGGATGATGGTGGCGCTCGCCATCGTCCTCATTGCCGCGACGCTGCTCATCGTCATCTGGCGGACGGCGCGCGGCATTCACACGGAGGCCGTTCGAGCGCTCGCCGCCGCCGAGAAGATTCGCGTGAGCACGATGCCCATCTGGGCGCTCGCCACAACGAACGAGGTCGCGACCACGATGCTGCACACGGTCCAGCACATCGAGCAGAACGGTGGCGCGCTCGCCGCGGCGCTCGAATCGCATGCGGGGGCCCGATGAACGAGAGCGGGATAACTCCTTCGGCCGAGACGATCCGCCTCGTGTGGACGGTGGCGCTGGTCGTGTTCGTTGTCGTGCTCGGCGTCGTTGCCGTGCTGCTGACGCTGATTCTCCGCACGGCGCGCGACATAACGGCTGGCGTCTCCCTGATCTGGAACGTCGGCCAGCGCATCGCCAACAACACGATCCAGCTCGCATTGCTCGAGAAGACGAACGCGGCGGTCAGGAAGATCCTGACGTCGGCCGTTGGAATCATCGGCGCGACCAGTGCCGTGCAGTCGCACGCCGAAGGCTGTCCTGGCTGCCCGGCCTGTATCCTCGGACCGCGGTGGAGTCGATGAACATCTTCACCGTGCTGATGACGCTGTCGGTCCTTGCCGTCTCAGCGTTGTTCATCGCGCTCGCGCTCTTTCTGAACGCGATCTCGAGCGAGCTGGAGAAAATCGGCGGCGAGGATCAGTCCTATGGCGCGCAGGCAAGCTATCTCTCGAAGATTCGTGTCGGCGTGCGGGCGATCGAGACGGAAACGGGGATGATCGCGCCCCAGGTGACCAGGCTGAACGGCACACTCACGCAGATCCGTGACGGACTCGTGGTGGTGGATGGCAATCTCGCCGGACTGATTACCGCGGTCACCAGACAGGAGGCGTGATGAACACGCCACTCATGTCAACCGCCGTCTTCGTGCTCTGGTGGATCGGGCTGGGCCTCACGCTGCTCGTGTTCGTGCCGATCTCCGTGCATCTCCTGCACCGTACCTGGGTCGCGGCGCGCTCGATCCAGCGCTACGCTGCCGAGGCACTCACCGCGGCGGCCGGCATCGCTGGCAACACGAAGTACATTCCCGCGCTCGATACCACGATCTCGGTGGGAGGCGCGATGATCGGCGTCGCCGGCCAGATCTCCGCGAAGCTGGATACCGCGGCCACCGTGCTGGCGCAGCGCGCCGAATGAGGAACCCGACATGCTGCTGACGCTCACGCTCATCACCGTGGCGCTCGTCGTGCTCGCGCTCGCGGGTTACCTGATCGCGATCGCATGGGCTTTGGTGAACGCGAAACGCAGCGTCGCCGCCATCGCCGATGGACTCGAGGCCGTGGCCGGCCACACGCAGCCACTGCCCGAACGGCTCACCACCATCAACGGTGCGCTCTCGCAACTCCTCACCGGCCTTCAGGCCGCCGACCGCCATCTCGGGCGAGTCGCCACTGTGTTCAAGCTCGGCTGAGCGGCCGCGGAGTCACCATGTGCTTCAAGAATCTTCCGATCGATTTCGACGCGCAGGGCAAGGCGTTCCTGAAGGACGGCGCCGCCAACCCGTACTCCACGGCCACGGCGGGCCCGCCGAACGTGCCGAAGCAGCTCACGGCCGAGCGGGTCGCGGAGCTCGTGAAGCGCAACGGACATACCACGGATGTGGACTTCGACCCGGTGACTCGCGTCGCCGGCGCACTCGGCTTCCACACCGTGGCCAACATCAAGGAACGCAAGGTCCTCGAGGCCCGCGCCGTCGCCACGCTGTTTCGTGGCTACGAGGTGATCATGATCGGCCGCGACCCACGTGACGCGATCTACATCACGAGTCGCGCCTGCGGCGTCTGCGGCGGTGTGCACTCCACCTGCTCGGCGCTCGCCATCGAAATGGCGATCGGCTGCCAGCCGCCACCTCTCGGTGTACTGATCCGCAACCTCGCGCTGTCACTGGAGTTTCTGTACGACAACCCGCTGCACCTGCACCTGCTCGCCGGGCCCGATTATTCGGAGGTGATCGTCAAGGGAACCAACCCCGCGATGATCGAGCGGGCGAAGGTGACCGAGGCGAAGCACGCCAACGTGCATGGCTATCGCACGATGCACGACCTCATGGTCGACCTGAATCCGTTGAGCGGCGGGTTGTATCTCGAGGCGCTGCACATGACGCGCGTCGCGCGCGAGGCGTACGTCCTCATCTGCGGCAAGTATCCTCATCCGCAGACGATCGTTCCGGGCGGCATGAGCTCGACGATCAACCTGACGGTGATGAACGAGATGTACGTGCGGATGAGCCAGTTCTTCGATTACGCGAAGAAGATGGCCGGCATCTGGGACGACATCACCGACTTCTTCTACGAGTCGAACCCCGAGTACAAGAAGGTCGGCTCGCGTCGCGCGAACATGATCGATACGGGCATCTTCGACGATCCGAACGCGTACGACACGACCTACAAGAACGCGAACGAGTGGGGCAACAAGCGATGGGCGACGCCGGGGGCGATCGTCGACGGCAAGCTCGTCACGACGGACCTCCACACGATCAACATGGGGCTCGAGGAGTTCATCGAGCACTCCTACTATGACGACTGGACCGGCAGTGGGCAGAAGCAGCATTTCCCCACCGATCCGTCGGGCAATCCGCTCTCGCCCTATCACCCGTGGAACAAGGTGACGAAGCCCAAGCCGGGCGCGCAGAGCTGGAAGGAGAAGTACACCTGGGACACCGCGCCGCGCTGGGATCACTACGGCATGGAAGCGGGGTGCTACGCGCGGCTGTGGAACACCGCCGTCGCGAAGAAGATGCCGGATAGCCCATTCCTCGAGTCGACCGGCCACTCGCTCAAGATCCGCCTGCCGCGCGGCAAGCTGCCGGAGACGGAGATCGAATGGCATGTACCGGACGTGTGGAATGCCTTCGAGCGCAACCGGGCCCGAGCCTACTGCGTGGGCTGGACCGCGATGATCGCGATGAGCAACTGGATGGCGGCAATGGAGCGGATCAAGGACGGCGACACGAAGACCTCGACCGCATTCGAGATTCCGAAAAAGGGCGAGCAGATGGGCGTCGGATTCTGGGGCGCCGGACGCGGATATCTCACGCACCACCTGGTGCTGGATCGCGGTGCGGTCTCCAACTACCAGATCGTCACGCCGTCCACGTGGAACGCATCGCCCACCGATCGATGGGGCCAGCCGGGTCCCTACGAAGAGGCGGTGATGAACACGCCCCTGCTGGAGGAGAGCGACGATCCGGCGAAGTTCCGCGGTATCGATATCCTGCGGGCGATTCGCAGCTTCGATCCATGCATGCCGTGCACGACGCACATCCAGTCCGAGGCCGGCATGATCACGCGTGAAGTGAACACGTGCGCCTGCGGCCTGGACGAGTAGCCTGATGCTCGCTCCCGCCACGACGCGGACGGTGATCGGAGGCGTGGGGTATCGCAATCTGCGCGACCACTCGCTTGGGATCGTGATGAGCGACGAGCTCGAACCGTACGCTCGACCGCCTGAGCTGTTGATAGAGGATCTCTGCTACGGCCCGGTCGCCGTCGGCCAGTGGCTGCTCGACGAGGCGCTCGTCGCGCCGATCACGCGCGCCGTGTTCGTCACCGCCGTCGCTCGAGAGGACGGCCGCGCTCCTGGCACGGTGAGCGCCTATCGGTGGGACCGCGTACTGCCGAGCGACGAGGAAATCCAGCGCGCCGTGACGGATGCGGTGACTGGAGTGATCCTGCTCGATAACACGCTCGTCGTCACCGCATGGATGGAAGCACTGCCGGCCGAGACGATCGTCGTCGAGGTGGAGCCCCTCGCGCACGCCTTCGGTGACGAGATGAGCGCGCCCGTCGCTGCCGTCTACGAGGAAGTGAAGCGACTGGTCATGCTCTATGCCGAGGATGAAGCGGCGGCTCGCGCGCTACCGCTGGCGCCATTCGGCGGGGCCGTGCCCGGCGCGCCCGCGGGGAGCATGGCGCGATGACGTCCGGAGACGCTGCGCACCACGATGCCGCGACGGATGGTACGGTCGCGGTATCGGACGACCTGCTCACCGAAGCCGAAGCGCTCATCGCAACCCTGAACGCGCACCCCGATCCGTCGGTGGGAACCGCGACCGCCGCTCTGCTCGAACGCATCGACATGGTGCACCGCACGGCGCTCGCGCATCTCATGGGCGCCATCCAGTCGATGGCGGGCGATGCGTTCGTCAACCGCCTCACCGGCGACCCAGCCATTCGCCTGCTGCTGATGTCGTACGACCTGCTCGCCGTGGACCGGCGCACGCTGGCCGAGGAAGCGCTGGACGACGTCCGTGGCCACCTGCACCTGCACGGCATCGACGTCGAGCTCGTCGAGGTGCTCGGCGGCGTGATCACGGTGCGCATTCATGGCGTGACGCCGTCGGATACCACGTATGCGGGTGTCGTGCGTGACCTCGACGAGGCGCTGCGAGCAGGCCTGCTCGGATTCCAGGAGCTGGAAGTGCGCGACGGCCAGGGCGCGCGCGCCATCGCTGCCGACTCCACGTTCCTTCCGGCGGCATCGCTCAAGCGCGCATTTCGTCCGGTCTACCGTGATGTCGGCCGCATCGATGCGCTGGCGCCGGGCACCATCCGCGGCATCGTGGTGGACGATGTCATGGTGCTGCTCGTGCGCGTGGAGGATGAGGTGTTCGCTGTGCGAAACTGTTGCGGCGACGGCCCGTTGCCGCTCGACTACAGCACGCTCGAGGGTGCGGAGCTTCGCTGCAGCTGGCATGGCTGCCGCTACGATGTGCGCACGGGACACCGGCTCGATCGGCCCGACGCGCCGCGCGAGGAGCACCTCGGCGTGCTCCCGGTACGCGTGAGCGACGGGATGATTCAGGTCGTCGTCGGCACCGCCAGCGTCTCGACGGCAGGAGCAGCACGATGACGCGCACGCTCGTGGCCGGGTTCGGCAACGTGCTGCGCGGTGACGATGGATTCGGCGTTGCCGTCCTGCGTCGGCTGGGCGAACGCGGTGTAGCGAGCGACAGCGTGGAGCTGCTCGACGTCGGCACTGGTGGCATTCGGCTGGCGCAGGAACTGATCACGCCGTACGACCGGCTCATCATCATCGATGCGGCGACGCGCGGCGAGGCACCCGGCACGGTCTACAGCCTCATCGTCGATGGCGTGCGGCCAACGCACGAGATCGACATGCACACCACGGTGCCGTCGCGCGCACTCGAGGTGGCGCAGGCGTTCGGCCCGCTTCCGGCTGAAGTCTACCTCGTCGGGTGCGAGCCACTCTCGGTGGATGAGCTGACGACCGAGCTCAGTCCGGTCGTTGCCGATGCGGTCGAAGATGCGGTGCATCGCGTGGAGGCACTGCTGCGACAGGACTCGATCGCGCCGGGCAGTGATATCGCGCGGCAGGACGAGCTGCTCGAACTACTCTACTGGTTCGAGGGCGAAGGCTTCGGCGGCGTCGCGTCGATCGATGGTATCGTCCGCTTCACGAACCTGTCGGAGCCACTCGTGCGCCGGACGCTCGAGCGGCTCATTGCGCGGGGCGACGTATTGCTGGACACCAGTCGCGCCGCTGAATACCGTCTCACCGAGACGGGTCGGCGCGAAGCCGCTCGCCGGTTCGCTGCGGAGTTCGCGCCGCTTCTGAGCCAGGGACACGGCGAGTGCAGCGATCCGGAGTGCGATTGCCACACGAGCGAAGGGGGTGCGGCCGACTGTCATGCGCGCACCCACAAGCACGAGCCCCACGGCGCGCACTGATCGGAGTCGACGGTTCTGTAGACCACTAACGAGAGCACGAATGCGGATCGCGATCGCGGGGAAAGGCGGCACGGGGAAGACCACCATTGCGGGAACGCTGGCGCGCGCGCTGGCCCGTACCGGTCGTGAGGTGCTCGCGATCGACGCCGATACCAATCCCAATCTCGCGAGCGTGCTCGGCATTCCGCCGGCCAGTGCAAACGCGATCGTGGGGCTCCCGCGCAACCTGATGCAGCGGACGACGCACGAGGACGGCACGACGACGACGAAGTTCGGCGCCGATCCGGAAGCGCTGATCCGGGAATACGCCATCCGTGGGCCGGACGACGTGCAATTGATGGTGATGGGCCGTGTGGGGCACGGCGGCGCTGGCTGACTCTGCAGCGCCCACGCCACGGTCCGTGGCTTTCTCGGAGAAGTGGTCGCGCGCGCGGAGAACGACCGGCATGTCGTCGTGGACATGGAGGCGGGGCTCGAGCACCTGAGCCGCGGCACCGGGCGCCACGTCTCCCGCCTCGTCGCCGTGCTTGAGCCCTACTACCGCTCGATGGAAACGGCGCGCAACGTCGTCGCGCTCGCGACCGAGCTCGGCGTTCCGGATGTCGTCGTGGTGGCGAACAAGGTGCGCGACGCCGCCGATCGTGGGGCGATCACGGAGTTCTGCCGAACACACGCGATGCGGCTTGTGGGTGAAGTCCCGTACGACGGACAACTCGCGGAGGTGGAGCGCAGCGGACGCGCTCCGATCGATGCGGCGGCGGGATCGCCGGCCGTCGTCGCGATCGAGGCGCTCGCCGGTCCACTCGGCAGCGACGCCCCGATGGCGATGATGCGTCTGGTGACCGCTACCTGACCGACCAGGTCGTGGAGAGCTGGTCCGTGCCCCACGCGAAGCGCAACTCTCCGCGGGCCACACCCGGCTCGAGCGACGGAATGAGCCACATGGTCAGTGTCTCCATCGGCGACGCGAGCACGGTGTGGCGCAGATCGATGCGCGCGATGTCGAGACTGTCGCTGAACTGCATCGGCGTCTGTCCGGCACTCCGCTGCACGACGAGCTTCCAACCGGTGCGACCAGGCACGGTGTAGAGCACGTACGCGCCCTTCGTGAGCGTCGCGCTGCCGAGCATCAGGTCGACGTCGGTCGTGATCGTGGTGGTGCCGTTGGCTCCCAGGCGCCACGGCTTGTCGTACGGCACGAGGCTGTCGGAGTGCAGCGTGCGACCGCGCAGATGAGGCTGCCCGTACTCGACGCGAATCGCCATCGGCTTCGTGAGCGCTGCGGCGGGACCAGCAGCGGGCGCGGCCGGTGCAGCAGCGGGAGCGGGCGTCATGCCCGCCATACCGGCCATGGCTCCCGCCGGACGCGGATACGACAGCGAGACTTCACTCGTCGCGCGGCTGCTTGCGCCGGGGCGCAGCACGGCCTGCGCGACCATCGGTACAGCGAATATCACGGTCGCCACTATCGCGAATGCGACCGACAAAGCACGAGAACGAGTCATGGTCAGGAGAGAAGGGAATGGGGTTGGATGGACGTCATCTGGAAACGTACGGGCGCCCATGCATGCGCGCCACCGAATGCATCGGACACTCCGATCGCGTCGTGACGGAGCCGCGACGTCCATCCGACATCGTACCCATCAGTCTCGGCCAAGTGCCGCGGCGTACGCGTCCGCGAGGAGATTCACGCCGAGCACGGTAATGGTGATGGCGAGGCCGGGGAAGAGGGCCAGCCACCATGCGACACGCAGAAACCCATGCGCCTGCGCCGCCAGCATTCCCCAGCTGATCGCGCCCGGATCAGCGAGCCCGAGGAAGCCGAGCGACGCTTCGAGCAGCAGCACTTGTCCAAAGAGCAGTCCGAGCGTCACGATCACCGTCGGCATCAGGTTCGGCAGCAATTGGCGACGCACGATGTGACCCGAGGGAGCCCCGATCGCCACGGCCGCGCGTACGAAATCGAGGTCGCGCATCGCAATCACTTCGCCGCGCACCACGCGTGCAAGCGTCGGCCAGGACGTGAACCCGAGCACGAGAATGATTCGATCGAGCCCCGGTCCGAACAGCGCGATCACGACGACGGCGATGAAGAAGCGGGGGATGACCTGGAACAGCTCCGTCGTCCGCATGAGCATGTCGTCGATGTAGCCGCCGCGATACCCGGCCGTCAGGCCGATCGCGGTGCCAAAGACGAGGGCGATTGCGCTGACGGCGAAGGCGACGAGCAGCGACGTGCGCGCCCCGAACAGGACAGCGCTCAGCACATCTCGGCCGAGCGAGTCGGTGCCCATCGCGTGTGCGACGGACGGAGCGGTGAGCGATCCGCCCGTAATGGCGAATGGGTCGTACGGCGCGACGACGGGTCCGACGATGGCCATGCCGAGTGCGACCGCGAGCAAGACGACCCCGAGTCGTCCGGAGGGGCGACGCAGCACGTCCCCACGCAGCACTCGACGCCACCGCGACGCAGAGCGGGACGCGACGAGTGGCGCGAGATCAGCGAACACGAATGCGTGGATCGAGTGCGGCGTGTGCCAGGTCCGACAGCAGATTCACCAGCACGACGGTGAGTGACACGACGAGAAAGATGCCAAGGAGGATGGGCGTGTCGCGCGACTGGAGTGACGCCAGCAGCAGCCGGCCCATGCCCGGCCAGCCGAAGATGATCTCGACGATCGATGCACCAGCGATCAGGTGGCCGATTCTCGCGCCGACGATGGAGACGACGGGAAGCATCGCGCGAGGCAGTGCGTGACGCACGAGCGCGCGCGCTTCACCGAGTCCCTTTGCGCGCGCGGTCCGGATGTGGTCGCGCGCGAGCTCGTCGAGCAGGGTGCTGCGCGTGACGCGCACGAGCACGGCGATCTCCTGTGACGCGAGGACGAGGGCGGGGAGGGCGAGATGCCGTGCGACGTCCCACGCTCGTGGCAGGCCGGCCGGATCGCCGCCAGCCGACGTCATGCCCTGGACCGGGAAGATTCCGAGTTTCAGCGACAGTCCGAGAATGGCCAGCTGCGCCACCCAGAACGCGGGAGTGGAATAGAGACCGAGCGCCATCGTGCTGATGCCAATGTCCCGCCCGCCATGCGGACGCGCGGCGGCGATGGCTCCGAGAGGAATCGCGACGAGGAGCGAGAAGAAAAGAGCAGTGGTGGTGAGGAGAATTGTCGCTGGTACGCGCTCGAGGATCACCGGCAGCGTGTCACGACCATACACGTATGAGAATCCGAGATCGCCGGTGGCGACCTGTCGCACGTAGATCGCGAGTTGTCGGGGCAATGACTGGTCGAGCCCGAAGCGCTCGCGCATGAACGCATAGTACGCGGCGTCGCCGTGCTCGCCCGCCAGCGCGAGCACCGGATCGCCCGGCGCGAGATGCGCGAGCAGAAAGCTGATGATGACGATCGCCAGCACGGTGGGCACGACCTGTAGCAGCCGACCGGCGACGAACCGCGCCGTCACTTCGTACACGCCGCCGTGGCGGCGAAGTGCGACGACCCGCTGAAGCCGTGACAGCGCGCCGAATGAGCGCGCAGATTGGAGGTCTCCACGAGCCAGACGTATGGTTGGTCGCGCACGGCCAGCGCCTGGATCTCGTGATACAGCCGGCGGCGCTCGGACAGGGCGATGGACGCCCCCGCACGATCGAACAGGCTGTCCATCGTGGTACTCCGGTACCCGGCCATGTTGGAGAATGGCACCGGCGCGATGCTCGACGTCACGTACATGCGCCGCACGCCGATCTCGGGATCGGTGCCGTTGCAGTAGGCGCCGATGGCGGTGTCGAAATCGCGCGCCGTGAACACCGAAGCGGCAAACACCGCTTGCTCGAGGGGCTCGGGCCGGAGGTCGATGCCGACGCCGCGCAGTTGTGCGCGCAGCAGGTCACCGTACACGATCTGGCTCGGCAGTGCCTTGAACCCGATCGTGAACCGTGTACCGTCCTGTACGCCGGCCACGCCGCGCGCCGTGCGCGGGCCCGTGTCCGTGCGTCGCCATCCCGCGGCCTCGAGCAGTCGGGCTGCCTCCACGGTGTCGAACGCAGGAACGGCAATGTCGCTCGCGTGCGCGAAGGCGATCCCCGACGAGATGGGAGCGTCGGCGGCACGTCCCTCTCCGAACAGGACGCGCTCGACGAACTGCGGACGATTCACGGCGTGGGCGATCGCCTTGCGCACCCGCACGTCGCGGAACCACGCGCGCTCCAGGTTGAACCCAAGGGTGGTGATGCAGTTGCTGCCGCCCGCACTCAGCGCCGAGCGCACGAGCCGAACACGCGCATCACCGGCGAGTCGCCGCCGCGCCGGACCAGGTACTGCGAAGAGCCAGTCCACTTCACCGGCCTCGAGCGCCGCGACCTGGGTATCCTCATCCGGGATGATGCGCAGGACGACAGCCTTGAGTGCGGACGGCCCGCGGAAGTACCGATCGTTCACCGCGTAGCGGATCTCGCTGTGCGGCGTATACGACACGAAGCGAAAGGGACCCGTACCCACCGGTGCCATGTTTACCGGATTGCGCAGCGGGTCCCGACCAGCGTAGAGGTGCGCCGGCAGGATGGGCGCCTCGCTGACGTCGAGTTGCTGCAGGAGCGGTGCATACGGACGGCGAAAAGTGAACAGCACGGTCGAGTCGTCCACCGCCGCAACACTGAGGAGCGACGACGCCATCGACGCGCGGGTGCGTGCATGGTAGCGCAGCAGCATCTGCTCGAAGGTGAAGACGACGTCGGCAGCCAAGAACGGCGCGCCGTCGTGCCATCGCACGCCCTGCCGCAGGTGGAAGCGGTAGCGAGCCCCGCCATCCTCCACGTCCCACCGCACGGCGAGGGCAGGGGTCGGCCGCAGTGAATCGTCCAGCGCCAGCAGCCCGTCGTACAGCAGCCCGGCAGCGGTGTGGACACCACCGTTCGTGGTGATCGCCGGATTGAGCTGTCCCGGATCACCGGCGATCGCCGCGACGAGGGTCGCGGGGTCACGCGTGAAGCGTTCGCGCGCGCACGCCGCGCTTCCACACATCAGGATCGACAGCAGCAGTCCGCTGAAGCGGCGCCGATGACCGGCTGTGTCGTACATGGGTCTCCACTCAGTGGTCAGTCGTCGTCATCGGTAGTCGAGCCCGCGAACAATGCAGGCCGTCACACTCGGCGTCGAGATCCGATCGGGCATCGCGTCTATCGCGTCCGCCGCAGTGCGACATGTTCCCACCGCTGGCTGAGCGTGGAGGGGTGCGGTGAGAATCCATTCACCTGCGCACTGACGCCCCAGACCCGCCGCGTCGCGGCGAGCGGAATCACGATGAACGCGTCGTCGACGAGCACGCGTTCAGCATCGGCGGCATTGCGCTCGACCTCGTCGCGCGAGCGTGCTTCGCGACAGGCGTCGACGAAGCGATCCAGTGCGGGTCCGGGTGCGAACAGCGTCGCATACGCGGACGGCTTGAGCCGCGCACCGCCGTAGAACAGGAGATGCGCGAGGAAGCAGGGGTTTGCATCGTTCTGTCCGCCGGCCTCCGCCCAGAGGTCTCCCTGACCCGCCTTGATGCGCGCCTGGAATGCCGCAGCGTCCGGCACCTGAATGATCGTCAGGTCGATGCCAATCTCGCGCAACGCGCTCTGCACGATTTCCGGCATGGGCCGGTGGATCTGCGGATTCGGAAAACCGACGACCAGCGAAAGCTGGAGCCGCCGGCCACCGCGCACGCGAATGCCATCGGCGGCGGCGCGCCAGCCGGCGGCGTCGAGGAGTGCGCGCGCAGCGGCGGGATCGTGAGCGGTGCCGCGAATGCGTGATGCGTAGTTGCCCAGCGCAGCAGCGGGTACGACGGTGGGACTGGGCTCGGCGGCCCCGGTCCACACATCGCGCGCGATGCGCTCTCGGTCCAGCGCTGCCGCGATGGCACGGCGTACCGTGCGATCGCCGCCCAGG
This sequence comes from Gemmatimonadaceae bacterium, assembly GCA_031362845.1. Classification (GTDB taxonomy): domain Bacteria; phylum Gemmatimonadota; class Gemmatimonadetes; order Gemmatimonadales; family Gemmatimonadaceae; genus AG11. The sequence continues at coordinate 35,519 of JANLTI010000013.1, forward strand.
TCAAACGGTGCGACACCGTGGGCCGTGACATAGAGCGCTTCGTATCCGCTCACCGGTGACCGCACGACCCGTGCATCCTGAACCTCGCGCGGAAACTCGTTCACCACGTCCACTTCACCCGCGCGAAGCGAGAGGACGCGCGTTGCCGGATCGGGCACGAAGCGAAACACGATGCCGGGGAGCAAGGCAGGTCCGCCCCAGTAGCCGTCGAATCGTGCGACGGTGAGATGGTCGGACGCGCGATACTCGACGAACCGGAACGGGCCGGTGCCCACCGGATGCCGCGTGGGGTCGCTGCCTGGCGACATGATGCCGTACACCGGATGCACGAGCTGTTCTGGCAGCCGGCGATTGGCGAACACGGGGGTGATGTCCACCGTGGAGTCGTCGACGACCCGTGTTGATCCTGGCGCCATCCCGGTGGAGCCGGCGCCGCGCCGCGCCATGCGCTCCATCGTCCAGCGCACTGCGTCCGCCGTGAGCGACGTGCCGTCGTGAAACCGCACGTCGCGCCGCAGGTGGAAGCGCCATGTGTTCGGCGGCACGAACTCCCACCGTGTGGCCAGCGACGGCGCAGGCCGAAAGTCGGCGGTGAGGCGCAGCAGCGGCTCGTAGATGTTGGCGTTGATCGGATACAATCCCAGCTCCGCATCCCCGCCCAGCCCGAATCCGTCTCCCGGCGCTGCCACCTTCAGCGCGCGGCCGGACGACTCGTGATCCGATGATCTCTCGCTGCACGCCGCGCCGAGAAGCAGCAGCACCGCTGACGTGATGCTGCGGGCGTTCACGAGCGCAGGCCGTCGAGTCGCGCGGCATCGGTGGGATCCAGTGCGTCGCGGAGTCCGTCGCCCAGCAGGTTGAACCCCATCACGGTGAGACAGATGATCACGCCGGGATAGAGCAGCAGTTGCGGCGCGGTGAAAAAGAAGGTGCGGCCGTCGTTGAGCATCGCGCCCCATTCCGGCGTGGGGGGTTGCGCCCCGAGTCCGAGAAAGCTGAGGCCGGAGATCGCGAGCACGAGCTCACCCATTTCCAGTGACGCCAGCACCGTGACGGCCGGCAGGATACCGGGCAGGATGTATCGGTACACGATACGCGCGTTGGACGCGCCGAGTGCGCGTGCGGCGTCAACGTACGGTCGCTCACGCAGGGAGAGCACAAGGCCGCGCACGACACGCGCGTAGCTCACCCACCAGATGCTGGCGAGCCCGATCACGAGGCTGCCGAGTCCGGGGCCCAGTGTGCCGACGATGGCCAATCCCAGCAGCAGGCTCGGTACGCTGAGGATCGTGTCGACCAGCCGCATGAGCACGTCGTCGAGCAGGCCGCCGCAATACCCGGCAGCGACTCCAACGGCAACGCCCGCCGTCGTGATGAGGATCGTGGCGACGAGCACGAGGCCGAGCGACCATCGCGCGCCGTACACGAGCCGGGACAGGAGGTCGCGGCCCAGATTGTCGGTGCCGAGCCAGTGATCTGCCGATCTGCCGGCGAATCCGCGCGCCGGTTCCATGTGCGACGGATCGTACGGCGCGAGCCACGGCGCCAGGAGCGCAACGATGCAGACGGATGCGACGATCAACACGCCAATCCTCGTGGAGCGCCGCGCCAGCAGTCGACCGCTCACGCTCGTGTTCCGACCGGCGCGCCGAGGCGAACGCGCGGATCGAGCGCGCGATACGCGAGGTCCACCGCGACGTTGATCACGATGAACACGGTGGCGATGTACAGTACAAAGCCCTGGATGGCCGGATAGTCACGATCGTAGATGGACTCCACCATCCACCGTCCGATGCCGGGCCAGGCGAAGACTGTCTCGATGATCGCCGCTTCACCGAGAAGCCGGCCGAAGCGCAGCGCACTCACGGTAACCATGGGATTCAGTGCGTTGCGAAGAGCGTGGCGGCTGAGCACGGCGAAACCGGACAGGCCCTTCGCTCTCGCGGTGCGCACGTAGTCTTCTCCCATTTCGTCGAGCAGCGTGGCGCGCAGCATCCGCGTCACATTGGCCGCGCTTCCCAGCCCCAGCGTAAGCGCTGGCAGCACGATGTGCCGCACGCTACCCGAGCCGGAGACCGGAAACAGTCCGAACCCCACCGCCAGCACCAGCATGAGTACATAGCCGAGCAGATAGCTCGGCAGCGAGACACCGGCCAGCGCCACGATGCGTGCGCCGTGATCCAGCGCGCCGTCACGCGCCGCGGCCGATACCATCGCCAGCGGAATGGCGATCACCAGCCCGACGATGAGTCCCGTGAGCGCGAGGGCGAGGGTCGCCGGAAAGCGCGCACGCAACTCGCCGACGACGGGCTGGCCCGTACGATAGGACGTCCCGAAATCGCCGCGCGCCGCTGCGCCCGCCCAGCGAGCGTATCGCTCCACGAACGGCCGATCCAGGCCGAGCTCGTGCCGGAGCCGTTGCACGTCCACCTCGCTTGGCTGATCGCCCGTTCGTCGCAGCAACATGAGTTGAGCAGGATCGCCCGGCGCTAGCGCCCCGAGCGAGAACGACAGCATGGATACGAGCAGCCACACCACGGCTGCACCACCCACTCGGCGCGCCAGCCACCCCGATTCCATCAGGGCGCCATCCAGACCGTACTCCAGTCCTGATGCAGGCGCGACGGATGCGGCACGAAGCCACGCACGCGGTCAGTCATGGCGTAGCTTCGCGAGATGCCCGCGAGCGGAACCGCCCCCACCTCGACGTCGACGAGCTGATGCATCGCCTCGGCCGCGGCTCGCCGCGCGTCGTCCTCCGTCGTCGCGCCCAGCGCGCGCTCGACGAGCGTGTCGAATCGGGGGCTGGCGTGCGTGAAGGCCACGCTGCGCGTGTTCGATTTCGAGTACCAGCGCAACGCGAGCAGGAAGGCCGGATTGGCGTCGTTCTGATTGGGCAACTCGAGATCGAGATCGAACGCGCCGCTGTTGAGCCGGCCTTCGTACGCCGCCGCGTCGAGCTGTTCCACCTGGACATCGAACCCGACGCGGGCGAGCTGCGCTTGCACGTACTCCACCACCGCCCGGTCGATCGAACTCGGGTTGGCGATGAGTCGGAGCCCGCGTCGGCGTGTGCCCACCGTGCGCTCCGCAGCGTCCGGATCATGCGGGACGCCGTGCACGAGCGTGCCGTACGTGCCGAGCACGCGCGGCGGGTTCACCGTGGAGATCAATGCCGCGCGCCCGCCGCCGCCGAGTACGTCCTGGACGAGCGTACGGCGATCGATCGCCTGGGCGACGGCTCGGCGGATCGCAGCGTCGCGTAGCTGATGAAACGGATTGGCGCCGTGCAGGTTCATGTACATCACGATCACCGCGCCGGGCGGAGCCGTGACGACGCGCAGGCCGGGCACACGCTCCAGCGCACTGGCGTTCGAGCGACCGACGTCGACGATGGCATCCACCTCGCCGGAGCGAAGCGCGAGCGTGCGCGTGGTCTCGTCGGGGATGAAGCGAAAGACCAGCGTGTCCAGGCGCGCGCGCGCACCGCGAAAAGCTTCGTTGCGAACCACGGTGAGGTGATCGTGCGCGATGTACGCGGTCATGCGGAACGCCCCGGTGCAGACAGGTCGCCGAGCCGGGTCGCTCCGAGGGGAAACGAGGCTGTAGGTGGGATGCACCAGCTGGTCGATCAGCCGGCGATTCTCGCGCGCCGGTCGGATATCGAGCGTCGTATCATCGACGATCCGGACGGAGGAGTCGGAGAGGAAACTGTAGTCGTTGCGGGTGCCCGCCGCCTCCGCGAAGGTGTGCGCCGCGGCGCGGGCATCGAACCGCGTACCGTCGGAGAATGCGACGTCGTTCCGGAAGAAGAACCGGTAGGTGTTGGGCGCCCGGTATTCCCACCGCGTGGCGAGCGCCGGCGCAACGACGAAGTCATCCGTCAGTCGAACGAGCGGCTCGCAGATTCCGGCATTGAGAGGATACCGTCCGAGTCGCTCGCGATTGAGCGTCAGCGGAAATTCATCCGCGCCGTACGCGACGACCATCGCGCGCCCTTCGCCTGGTTCACCGCGATCGGCCGTACCGCAACCGATGAAGCCAAGCAGGAGAAGTAGGCGGCGCATGGGGGAAGATGACACCGTGCGCCGGTGGGTCGGAAGGCGCGATGATTCAGCGGTCGCTGGCCGGACCGCCGCTCAACGCACCCAGGATACGACAGTCCGCCACCGGCACGACGCCGGCGCATTCACCGATCACGCGGTCCAACTCCGCGCGTAGCGCGCCGAGGCGCTCGAGCTTCTCGTCCACCTGCGCCAGGTGCGCGCGCGCGATGCGATTCACGTCGGTGCACGGACGGCTCGGGCTGCCGTCATTCAACGCGAGCAGCTCGCGGACTTCGTCCAGGCTGAATCCGAGCTCCCTGGCGCGGCGAATGAATTGCAGGCGCTCCACGTCCGCCTCGTCGTACCGGCGATAGCGCCCGGGCCCTCCTCGCGCGGCAGCTGGAACTACCCGCTCGCGCTCGTAGTAGCGGATAGCCTCCGCGCTCACCCCGGACCGGGTCGCCAGCTCGCCGATGGAGAGCGTCGGTTCCGCTTGCTCGTTCTCACTCATGGTAGTGGGAGCGGGGGGTTGACCTTGTAGCCACTACAGGGTGTACTATACGTCCATGGACCAGCGAGCGGGAGGCCAAATCGTCCCGATTCGCGCAGGAAACCAGTCACCCTGGAGTGCTAGATGATCACCGAACTCACCTCCGACGCCTGCTGCTGCGACTGCCCGAATTGCGGCTGCGGTTGCGACAGCGGTCCGTGCTGCGGAAAGTGCTGCTGCTGCTGAGCCGCGCACCGCACGTCGAAATTCCACGGGCCGCCGAGATGGCGGCCCGTGGTGCATTCACCATCGTCTCGCTCGCGCGCTCGGGATCAGTCGCAGCTGCCGCCGCCATCACCGCAATCGGCGCCGCCGTCACTGCTCCAGATCGCGCTGCTGAAGACGCCTCCGTCTCCCGCCGCATCGCTACCCCTGCGGGAGTGTGCCGACGCGCGGGTGTCGGCCAGGAGTACGGAGAGCAGCGCCAGCAGACCGAGCCCGATTCCGACCGCGACGATCGTGAGTCCCACTGCGCTCATGGCCTCCTCCTTCCGTAGGGTGTGAGCCGGATATTCACGCCGATCTGCTGCTCACCATACCCTACGAACGCCAGGCGCCGCTGCTTCGCCTGCTGTGCAACAAGGGTGTCACGATCAAGTGCGTGACGGCCACGTCGCGCACCGCGGCGAACGGCGAATCAGGAGCGCAGGAACCCTCCGGGCAGCGCGCGGCTTCCTCAGGCGCACGGCCCACCAACACGGAGGTCATTCATGATTCTCGTTCTCGGTGCCACCGGAACCACCGGCGGCGAAGTCGCACGGCAGCTCATCGCGGCGGGAGAGCGCCCGCGGCTACTCGTCCGCTCTCCCGCGAAGGCGCACGCATTCACGGACACGGCGGAGATCGTCGCAGGCGATCTCGACGACACGAGTTCGCTGTCCGCCGCCATGCGCGGCGTGGACCGCATGTATCTCATGTCGACAGGCACCAACTTCCTGGAGCTCGAGACGAACGCGGTG
>JANLTI010000230.1:0-8965 GCA_031362845.1 Gemmatimonadaceae bacterium
GTGGCGTCGTGGCGGCCGTACGCGATGTTGTCGGCGACGGAGCCGTCGAACAGGAAGACTTCCTGCTGCACGAGCGCGAGCAGGTTGCGGTAGGTGCGCAACTTCATGTCGCGGATGTCGATGCCGTCCATGAGAATGCGGCCCCGCGTGGGGTCATGGAAGCGCGCCACGAGATCGGTCACCGTCGTCTTGCCGGCGCCGCTGCGTCCGACGAGCGCGATCACCGAGCCGCCGGGCACGGTGACGTTGAAGTCGCGAACGACCGGCAGCCCGCTGCGATACTCGAACTCCACGTCCTCGAACCGCAGCTCGTGCACGACGCTCGGCGCGTCCACCGCGCCGGGCCGGTCGGGCTTGTCGTCGTCGAGCGCGAGCACCTCGAAGACGCGCTCCATCGCCGCCAGCGAACGCTGGAGCTCGGAGAAGGTGTTGACGATGTTCCAGACGGGGTTGAGCAGGAGGAACGAGTACCACTGGAATGCCATGATGTCGCCGACCGATGCGCCGCCGCGCACGTACAGCCAGCCGCCGTACCACACGATGGCGACGTTGACGGCGCTCATGAGCAGGCCCCACGACGTCCACAGCACCAGCTCGCGGCGATGCGCGAACAGCTCCTTGCGCAGCACCGTGTGGCGGCCGCGCATGTAGTCCTGGAGCTCGCGGGGCTCGCCGCGGAATGCGCGCACGACGCGGATGCCGGAGAAGGTCTCGCCAACGCGCCCGTCGATCTCTTCGGCGTCCTTGCGCAGCGAGCGGTAGATGGGTTTCACCCGCCGCGCGAAGATGAGGCTCATCACCAGTACGCCGGGGATGATGGCGAGCGCGGTGAGGGCGAGGCGCCAATTCAGCGAGAGGAGCACCCCGACGGCGATGACGAGCCGGATGACCGAAATGGCTGGACTGACGACCGCCATTTGCAGGAGGCCCGTGGTGGTATCGATGTCGCCGGTGAGTCGCGACAGGATGCCGCCGGTCTTCATCTCCCACAGCTTTGGAAGTGGCAGGTGCAGCAACCGCTCGAAGAGCGCGCGTCGCAGCGACAGCATGACGCGTGTGTTCAGCAGGCGCTGGCGATAGTCCTTGGTGACGTTGACGAGGCTTGAGACGATGATGACGGCGAGGAAGAGCGCGCCGGCCATGTGCAGCCGCGTGAGGCGCTGAGCGGCGGTGAGCGTGCCGGCGAGCAGTACCTTGTCCACGATGTAGCGCATGAACAGCGGCTCGATCATCTCGAGCCCAGCACGGACGAGCGCGAGGAGGAAGACGACGCCGAGTGCGACGCGCAGGGGGCGGAGCCAGCGGAGGTAGTCGCGCAGGTACTCGCGCCGCTTGCCGCGGGGGCGGAGGCGTCGCCAGAGAGTGGGCTTCTCGCTCGCCTCGTCGTCCTCCTCCATCACGGCGGGGGCGCCGGAACGCGTGCCGCTCTCGTCGGCCCGGTCGTCGAGGCGGTGATGAAGGTAGTCCTCCACGAAGCGGCGGTACCGTTGCCGCGAGGAGCGGAAGGGCCGGGTGCTCATTTGGGGTGACGCGGAAAGGCGCGGTGGGGAGACGGGGCCGGGGGAATATGGCGCGCGTCAGCAGATCGGCGACATGGCGTGTGCTCGTGCTTGAATCCGGTGCGCATCAGGGGTAGTTTGCTCATCTGCCCATGCACGATCGGCCGTGTGCCGGTCGTGCGCTGGCTTTCAGGCCGTAGCGCAGCCCGGTAGCGCACTTCCTTGGGGTGGAAGGGGTCGCGGGTTCAAATCCCGCCGGCCTGACTGACGAAAAGAGCATGGCGAAGCCGGTCGAAGGGAGTTCCTTCGGCCGGCTTTTTCGTTGCACGGAATGGGGCTCAGGGGGTCGCGGGTTCACATCCCGCCATCAAGTCTCGCATGCGCAGGGTGCCTTCGTAGCGTTCCCGTCGCAGCGAATCGCCGTGAAACACCAGGAGGATCCGGAGCGGACGCAGCCCGCCTGCTAGCGCGACCGCCGTTGTCGCACGCGGTTCCGGCGTCGTGTCCGACGCCGAATGATCGCATTGCCTCGCGACATCGGCTGCTTCAACTTAAGGGAAGGCTCGTGGGCGCCGCCGGCCTCACGGCACCGCGCCGTGACGCAGGGCCAACATTCAGACTCAAGAGGGACGGATTCACGTGCTCAACCGATTGCTCGTCGCCTCCGTCATCCTTGTCGCCGCCGCCTGTGGGGGTGAGCCAACGGCGCCCCCGGTGGCGACGCGGCTGGTCCTGTCGGTCAGCACGCTAAGCTTCGACGCGGTCGGGCAGTCCGAGACCGTCACGGCCACCGTCTTCGACCAGCGCGGAGCGGAGATGCCCGACGCCCCGGTCAGCTTCGCGGTCAGCGAAGGCACGGCGGCCCTCACTCCCACGGCGGCCGCCGCCGGTGCGCCGCGATCGGCGATCATCCGCTCGCTCGCCACTGGAGTGGCGCGCATCACGGCCACGTCCGGCGGCACCACGGCGTCGCTCACCCTCACCGTGGATCAGCTGGCGGTCTCGCTGACCAGTAGTCTCCTGAGCGCGCGAGTGAACGAAGTGCTGTTCCAGCTACCCGTGCTCCTGCGCGACCGGCTCGGTGCGCCCGTTGCCGGTCGCGTGGTGACCTTCGCCGTGGCGTCGGGCGGCGGCTCCGTCAGCGGCTCATCCGCAACCACGGACGCCGAGGGCACGGCGCGCATCGACTGGCGCCTCGGGACGTCCACCGCGACGCCGCAGGAGCTCGCGGTCACGTCGGGAACGCTCACCGCTCGCGTCACCGCCGAGGCCACCGCCGGTCCGCCCGCATCGGTGCGCGTTGTCGCCGGCGCAGACCAGAGCGGACCGCTCAACACGGCGTTGACCGTGTCCCCGTCGGTGCGGGTGGCCGATTCGTTCGACAACCCGGTGTTGACTGCCACGGTGAGCTTCACGGTGACCGGCGGCGGTGGGTCCGTTACCGCACCGCTCAGTACCACCCGGTCCGGCGGCATCGCAACCGTCGGCGCCTTCGTGCTCGGCCCCCTGCCGGGCGCCAATACGCTGACGGCCACCGTCGCCGGCGTGCCGTCGCTCTCCGTTCCCATCCAGGCAACCGGCACCCCCACCGGCACCAGGGGCTCCGTGTCCATCAGCGCCGGCAACAGCCAGGCGGGCATCGCCGGCGCCCCGGTCTTCGCGCGCCCTGCCGTGCTGGTTCGCGACGGAGCCGGCCTGCCGGCGCGCGGAGTGCCCATCACCTTCATCGTGCGCAGCGGAGGGGGCACGGTCACCGGTCCCACGGTGGAGTCCGACTCGAATGGCGTTGCCGCCGTCGGCGCGTGGACGCTGGGCGACGTGGCCACGCCGAATACACTGAGCATCGCCACGAGCGGCGACCTCGCCGGCACCGCGCTCGTATTGTTCACCGCTATCGGATGCACGCCGAACGCGGCGCTGGGGTTCTCCATCAGCGTCTGCTTCACCACCCAGGTGACCGCCTCGCAGCGCGACGCATTCACCCAGGCGGCCGCGCGATGGGCCACGGCCATCACCGGCGACGTCCCCGACTTCGCGCCCACCCTCGCCTCCGTGTGCGGCTCGGGCAGCACGATCAATCAGGGCGTCGACGACCTGACGATCCTCGCAACGGTGCAGGACATCGACGGGCCCGGCGGGGTGCTCGGCAACGCCGGACCGTGCATCATCCGGTCCGGATCGATCCCGCTCGTCGGCGTCATGCGATTCGACATCGCGGACGTCGCCACGCTGGAGTCGCGCGGCCAGTTCGGCGCGGTGATCCTGCACGAGATGGGACACGTGCTCGGCATCGGGACGCTCTGGCCGACCTACGGGCTGCTCCGCCTGCCCTCGACCGCGACCGACACGCTCGACACGCACTTCGTCGGCGAGCGCGCGATCGCGGCATTCGACCAGATCGGCGGCTCGACGTACACCGCCGGCCTCAAGGTGCCGGTGGAGAATCGGGGCGGCCCCGGCACACGGAACGGCCACTGGCGTGAGGCGGTGCTGCGCGCCGAACTAATGACCGGATTCCTCAACGCCGATGTCCCCAACCCGCTGAGCGTACTCTCCATCGCCTCCCTCATCGACCTCGGCTACGTGGCAAGTGTCGAGGCGGCGGACCCGTTCACCTTCACCGCGTCGCTGCAGGCGAACGCCTCGCGGTCGGGAACGGACGGCATCGGCATCCATCTTGGCAACGACCTCTACGCCGGGCCTGTGCATTCCGTGGGTCGTGACGGCCGCATGCTGCGGATCAAATGACGCCGCGCCGCGCCTGCCTGGCCCTGCTGCTCGGCGCCGGGCTGCTCACCGGGTGTCCGACCCCCAGGACGGGGTCCGCGGCCTCGGACGACACCCAAATCCCACCGTCGGCATCGGCTGATCTTGGGGTGGAGACGGCCTGCGCTCTCGCGACCGGCCCGCTCGCGGCCGGCGCGTCGCTGGAGGGGCGCACCGGCAGTCATGCGCTCGTCCTGCACGCGACGTCCGGATCTCATGCCGGTGCGACGACGCGCGCCACGCTGCGACTCGAGCGTTCGTCGCGCGCTCCGGCCGGCACCGTGACGTACGCGCTCATTGGCACCGCCGACCTGCGAGTGGCGGAGGTGGGCGGAAGCATGCCCGGCGCCGCGACGTCGACCGACGCGGCGCGGCCCGGTGTGCTGGTGCTGGAGTATCCGCGGGCAGGCGGCCCGACCGGCTCGCGCGATGTGACGGTGCGATTCGGCAGCGACGCGAACGGCGCGACGCTGTCCGACCAGCCGATCGACGGAGCGTTCATGGCGCTCCAGGTTCGGCGCATCGACTCCACCGGCTTCGCGGGGCAGTGGAGCAGTGGGCAGGAAGGCCGCATTGCGAGCGGCCATTTCTGCGCGCGCCGCATGGCCGAGCGGTAGCTCGTCGCCGGGTGAGCCGAGCCCAACGTGCGACAAACTTCGGTCGGTTGACGAAGTGACCGGCGAGCACTATTTCGCCTTCAACGCGGATCCGCGAACACGACGAAGTCAGGCCTTTTCACCAACCCGGGGCATCACCATGGCGTCGACCTCCACCGCCGCACCGATCATGACGTCGCAGCAGTTCCTCGAGCACTGGCAGGGACACCGCGCCCTGACGCGCCGCGTCATCGATGCATTCCCCGAGGACAAGCTGTTCTCCTACTCCATCGCCGGAATGCGCCCGTTCTCCGCGCTCGCGATGGAGTGCATCGGCATGGCGGTGCCGACGCTCAATGGAGTGATCACCGGCACGTGGGCCCAGTTTGCCGAGGCCAAGGCGACGACCAAGCCGGAGTTGCTGCGGATGTGGGACGACGCGACCGCTGAGATCAGCAGGCTCTGGCCGACCATTCCCGCGGCGCGCTTTCAGGAAGTGGACACCGCGTTCGGGCAGTGGAAGATGGCGATCTACGACCTCCTGCTGTACATCCGCGACAACGAGGTCCATCACCGCGGCCAGGGCTACGTCTACCTCCGATCGTTGGGCATCGAGCCGCCGCCGTTCTGGGAGCGCGGATAGCTGAGTCGGAGTTGCGCTGCGACGAATGACGGCAAAGTCGTAGCGCGACGGCCAGCGCCGGTGCACCCGTCACCTGACACCTCCCTCGCTCGTCCTTCTCGCGTCCATGATGACGCGCAAACTGCTCGACCTCGTTTTTCCCGAGGGGCTCCTGCTCCTCGTGGCGGTGGCCGTGGTGCACTGGGGTGCCGCGGCTCCCTCGGCGGCGCCCTTCGTCCGTCTCTTCCCGCTCATCGTCCTCGCCGTCGGCGCGCTGATCGGCTGGCGTTTCCAGCGCGGACGGTTGCTCCTCGCATTGCTCGGCCTCACGCTCGCGGACCGCGCGATGCTCTGGCTCGCCCCGCCCGAATCCGGCGCGCCATTCGCCGGGCCCGTCATCGTGCGCGCGCTGGCCATCATGCTCCCCGCGTCGCTCGCGGTGCTGGCATTCCTCGGCGAGCGCGGCGTGCTCTCGACCGTCGGCCTGCGACGGCTCGCCATGCTCGGCGCGCAGGTGGCGTTGGTGATCGTGCTCTGGCTCTTGTCTGCGGCATATCCGGAGAGCATGGCGCGCGCCTTCGATTTCCCATTCCTTCCCCCGAGAGCCCTCACCTGGCTGCCGATCGGTCAGCCCGCGGCGCTCGTCGCGCTCGTGGCGATCGCTGTTCTCGTCGCGCGAACACTCTGGCGGCCGGATGCGGAGACCCGAGGCTTCCTGTGGGCGGCGGTCGGGTGCGTGATCGCCACGAGCTCAGGTCCCGTTGAGGGCCATGCGACACCGTATCTGGCGAGCGCTGGGCTCGTGCTCGTGGTCGCAGCGGTGGAGAGTGCATACGCCATGGCGTACCATGACGAGCTCACTGGCCTCCCCGCGCGGCGTGCGCTCAACGACGCGCTGTTGCGGGTAGGCGGCACGTATACGGTGGCCATGGTGGACGTCGATCATTTCAAGAAGTTCAACGACAAGCACGGCCACGACGTCGGCGATCAGGTGCTGCGCATGGTGGCCGGCCGACTCGCGAGGGTCCCGGGCGGTGGCCGCGCGTTCCGCTACGGGGGAGAAGAGTTTGCCGTGCTCTTTCCCGGAAAGACCGTCGAGGAAAGCGCGCCGCATCTGGAGACGCTGCGCGCGTCGGTCGCCAACGCGACCTTCACGCAACGCGGTCACGACCGCCCAAAGCGGAAGCCCACATCCCCTCGCGCGCGCGGCGCGGGCACGAGAGCCCTCGCCGTGACGGTGAGCATTGGCGCGGGCCAGGCGCGCGGCTCTCTCCTGCCCGACGAAGTCGTGAAGGCGGCGGACAGGGCGCTCTATCGCGCCAAGGAAGGCGGGCGCAATCGCGTGGCCCTCTGAGACGGGGCGGTTCGGTAGGCTGCTGCGCGGTGCGCACCGGTCGCCCCTGATTCATCCATCGTACGGGTGACAGCTCAAAGGAGTACAGACGACAACAGCGCGTCACGGATGTGACGCGCTGTTGTCATGTCTTGATCATCAGATCGGCATCATCTGCCGATCGTCGCACCACCGTGGTCTGCCGGCGCCACCAACGAACAGCTGGGCACCGAGCAGGCCACGACGTCGATCACCGCTGCGGGGTGATTACGAGCAGACGGACACGCGGTTGTGCGACGCCATCGTCACGGCGCCATTCAACGCGATCGCGCTACCGGACAGGGTGGCGCCGGGATCCAGGGCGATGCTCGTGTACGCGAGGATGTTGCCAGCGACCGGTCCGCCAAGGGTGGAGGAGCTGCCGACCAGCCAGAAGATGTCGTCGCACGTCGCGCCGCCCGTGAGAATCACCGACGAGCCGACGAAGGTGATGAACGTGCTCGCCACCTTGAAGGTGTATCGCCCGGGGCCATTCAGCGTGAGCGTTCCCGCCGTCACCTGTGCCGAGGATGGAAAGCAGTGGACGCCGGGATTGAGCGTGAGTCCCGCCAGTTCCTGCACGGCGCCGTAGGTAACGTCGCACGGAGACGCGGAGAGCGATCCGTACGCTGTCGCGGCATCCGCTTGTGCGCCCGCCGATGCGTCATTCGCTGCCTGAAGCGTGCCCGTCAGCGTGCAATCAGGATTGAAGCCGGTAATGGAGCTTCCGGGGCTGACGCCCACGTCACCCGTGTTCGTGCCCGCAGCCGTGCACGTCACCGTCGATGCCCCCAAGGCGGCAAAGCTCGATGCTCGACCCAGCGTGGACGCCGACGATGCCCCGAGCAGCTTCGAAGCAGGTGGCGAGCGCAGACCGGTGGGAGCGTCAGCCGCGCACGCCGCGAGCAGCAACGCCGTCATGGCGCCCAACGCTGACGTGGAGCGTACGGAGCGGATCGCGTGCGACAGCGTGGCGGGAATCTTGTTCGCGTACATGGTGAACCTCTAGCGTACTGCGTGTAAATCGTTCCCCGAAGGGGAATCGTCCGCCGTCTCTGCAGCAGACGCACTGATTGCGCGAGGCAAGTCGGTGTCCCATTGTGCCAAATGGAAGAAGAAAGGTGCATATACGAGTAGCGCCGGGCTCGTGGACCGTGTATTGCGACAGTGTCAACGACGCCAGATCGCCTGCGAGCTCGGAACGGGGTATTGGCGGCCCTGACTCTCCTCGAGCACGCTTGCGACTCCCGTCTTGACGAGCGAGACGCTGAGGTCGCAGACTGTGATGGGCTCCCGGTCCACTTTCTGTCGTGAGGACCATCATGGTTTCCATCCGACTCTCCGTCGCTGCGCTGTTGATCATCGTCACTGGCTGCGCTCATCCCTCGACGCTCGGCGAGGAGCCGGTGGCCGCCGCAGGTGTGCCGCGTGTGGCGAGAAATGCGAACGTCATCACCGCGGACGAGCTGCACGATCCGGTGATCATCAGCATGGACGCGCTGAAGGCGATCCGCTATCTCAGGCCGGCATTTTTCCGCACGAGCGGGCCGCAGAGCTTCAGCAACTCGGGCGCGGGACTCGTCCAGATCTCGCCCGACTTCGGTCCGCTGCAGCCCCTGAGCCAGCTCCGCGCGTTCACGACGATCACGCTGTCGGAGGTTCGCTACCTCGACGCGAACGAGGCACAGGTTCGCTTCGGCATCAATGCGAATGGCGGGCCGGTGATCGTGCTGGTGAGTGGCCGGAAGTAGCGTCGCGCCGTTCTGCAGGCGGGCCTCCGCTCCCCGTTCCGCCGGGTTTCACCACTATCTTCTGTCATGGGCTTCCGAGACGACCGTCACCACCACGCAAATCGCCGCCGCCGAATCGAGAAGGAGAACGCGAGTCGCGCGCAGCAGAACGATGAACTGCAGGAGCGCGTGCCGCTCGCCGGCTATGAGGCGCTCTACGAGATTTCTCGTCGCGGCCGAGTGTTCTCGCGAACGACGCGCGCCGTCATGGTGGGTGGGTACCACCACAGCCCGTTCGTGCGCATCACCGTGAAGGGCGCGATCGTCACCCTCTCCAAGGAGAAGGCGGTGGCGGACAGCTTCGCGCAGGCGGGCAAGTC
>JANLTI010000089.1:0-6391 GCA_031362845.1 Gemmatimonadaceae bacterium
CGCAGGCGGTGCCGGTGAATGGCCTGTCTGGCGTGACGGCTAACGGCACGGCGCCGGGATTCGTGGCCATCGGCAGTCTCGACAACAATGGCGTCGGCCTCTCCGGCGTCGTTGGTGTTGCGCAGGTGGAGTTCACCGTGATCGGTGCCACTGGATCGCGAGCGATCACGCAGACGAAGCTCACCGAAATCACAGCGCCCGATCTCACGGAGTACGTGGATTCGACGAGCGTCGTCGAGGACACGCTCGCCATCGGATCCGTCAGCGCGCCGGTGAAGCAACCGCCGGTGGCATCAGCGAACGGTCCGTACACCGGCACCGTCGGCGGCGCCATCGCCTTCTCGTCCGCTGGCTCGAACGATCCGGACGGTGGCGCGGTGACGTACAAGTGGAACTTCGGCGATGGTTCACCGGAGTCCACCATCGCCTCTCCAGCAAAGAGCTACGTAGCGGCTGGCGCTTTCACCGTGACGCTCACCGTCACGGACGACGAAGGTGCGACGGCCACGGTACAGACGACAGCGTCGATCACCGCACCGGCGACACCCGCGCCACCGGTAAAGCAGCCGCCCGTCGCGATCGCGAACGGACCATACTCGGCGATCGTCGGCGCGACGGTCAACTTCTCGTCGGCCGGCTCCAACGATCCGGACGGTGGCGCGGTGACGTACAAGTGGAACTTCGGTGACGGATCGTCCGAATCCATGAGCGCCTCACCGTCGAAGAGCTATGGTGCGGCGGGTACCTATCCCGTGGTGTTGACGATCACGGATGATGAAGGGGTGTCGACGACAGCGCAGACGACCGCAACGGTGACAGCGCCCGCGAGCGGAACGAGCAAGCCGCTCATCTGGGAGAACCTGTTCAGCGACGAGATCTTCGCTGACAGCACGATCGTCATGACGGTGTCCTACGATCTCCGTGAGAACATTCCGGAGACGCCGCCGACCGAAGCGCTGCAGTCGTGGATCGTGGATTCACTGAAGTGGAATCCCGCCGTGCTCAAGTTCGTCAGCTTCACCTTCGGGCGCGGCGGAGCAGGTTCGGTGAACGAGACCAATGCGGCAACGGGAACGCTTACGTTCCGCGGCACGCCGGCGCCGACGATCAACTCCGGGTTGCTGACGATCGCGACGATCCGGTTCAAGGTCGTCGGTCAGCGCGGTCTCGTGTCGACGACACAGACCTGGCTCGGTCCACTCGTGGGGCCCGCGTCGTACCCGTACAACGCCAAGACGGCGCTGAAGGAAGCCACGTTCGTCGTGCCCTAGAGTGGCGCGACGAGGCGCGCTCACGACGTGTGCCGCATCGCGCCACGACGGCGAGCATACGCCAGTCGTGACAGGCGCCGATACAAATCACGCGACACGGACGCAAACGATACAGAGCGACTGCCGGGACAGTGACCAGACGAGCCGAGGTTGCCGGTGCCTGCCAACCCGTCTCCATCTCACTCTCCGGAGGTCTGCATGTCGTTGCTCACCCGCTCCGGTCCGCGCCGCTCTACCACGTACCGCGCGCTGACCAGGACGATCATGGCGGGAGCGTTGACCACGCTGTCAACGCTTTCCGCCTGCTCCAAGTCCGCCGATTCCACCACGGGCCCGTCGATTCCGATCGAGCCCGCCAACGCGCCGCAGCTCCGCAAGGCGGCGTTCGTCGCGGACGTCGACATGCGCACCGGCAAGATCTCAATCACCGCGCCCTCCGGTGCCACGCTCAACGGCCCGTCGCTGAGCCTGAGCGGCGGCACGTCCGGGCCGAGCCTCTCGATCCTCGCGGGCGACGCCATCACGCTCGTGGCGAGCAACTACCGCGCGTCCGCGGTGGGTGCGTTCACGCCGGGCAAGGTGCGCGTCTCGTTCGACGTCAGCATCCTCAACAAGCTCCAGGGCTACGCGCTCATCACACCGACGTTTCCCACTCCCCCAGTCGCGGACGTAGGACCGGTGCTCTTTCCCTTCGAGACGAACGTCACCACGACGAGCGGTGGCGCATCCGTCGGCGGTGACGGCACGGTCGTCATCATCGACCTGCCCAGCTACGGCCAGGTAACCACGAGCGGCGACTGGAATGGCGACGGCACCGCAGGCAGCGGCGCACCGCACAACTTCTTCAACGATGCCGCCTGCGCATCCGGCGACAGCGATTGCTACCGCTGGGAAGCGTTCGGCAGTGCTCTCCCGGTGCCTGGCGCGCCCGCCGGCACCACGACCAAAGGCATCGCGTCGCTTGCCACATCGGCTCCGCGCGTCGTTGGATTCGACATCGATCCGACGGTCGGCCAATTCCGCGCGCGCCTGATCGTCGCTGCGGACCTGATGGCCGCCGTGCCGCCGGTCGGCGACCTCACCGGCTCCGTGACGTCGCCCCAGCGCGGCAACCTCTCGGGCGTGCAGGTCGCGGTGAGTGGTACGGCCACGCCGCAGGCGTCCAACGCGTCGGGCGCGTACTCGTTCATCGGGCTGCCCATCGGGCCCAAGACGGTGAGCATCGTTGCGTCGAGCCTGCCGGCCGGCTGCACCGCACCGGCTTCGCAGCCGACGAGCATCGTCGGCGCCAGCTCGGTGATCGTGAACTTCTCGGTTGCCTGCACCGTGCCCACCGGCACCGTGGGCGGAACGGTCACCAGCAGCCTCGGCGGCGCGCTCGCGAACGTGACGGCCACCGTGACCCCGACGGGCATCGCGGCGCAGCCTGGCGTACTGACCAGTGCGGCTGGCGTGTACTCGCGCAGCGGCGTGCCGATCGGCGCAGCGGGCGCGGGCTCCATCGCGCTGTCCAACCTGCCGTCGAACTGCACCAACCCCGGCGCGCAGCCCTACAGCGGCCTCACGGACGGCGGCTCGATCACGGTCAACATCACCGTGAGCTGCACGGCACCACCGGCCGGCTACGCCTACTCGTACACGATCGTCGCCACGAGCGGCGCCTCGGTCACGATCGAAGCCCGCATCGACATGTCGACGTTCAACGATCCCGCCATCAACGGCGCAGCCGCCGATGACATCGCGAGCTTCCAGGCCGACATCAACTACAACGCCGCGCAACTGTCGTTCGTCTCGGCCTCGTCCGTTCCCGGTTCGGGCCTCGACGGCGTCACGACGAACGGCCTGACGGCAGGCCGCGTGACGGTCGGCGCGACGCCGAACAGCGGCGTCGGCGTGTCAGGTGTCGTCGGCATCGTAAGAATCACCTTCAACAGGATCGGCTCTGGCCCAGCGGCGGTCACGACGACGTCGCTCACCGATGTGGCCAGCGGCGCGCTCGCCGATCTGCGGCCGCGCGTGATCATCACCGAAGGCAGCATCCCCCGTCCATAACGATCTCCGAGTCACGCGTGTGGAAGCTGTTGCCTCCACACGCGTGACTCGATTCACGATTTCCTGGAGAAGCCCGCATGCACATCAATACCTCACGCAGGCGAACGGCGGCGGCGTTCCTGGTGGGAACGCTGGCCTTCGCGGCCTGCAGTGACAATCCGAGCGCACCGGACGCACTGATTCCGGCCGCAGCCAGCTCGGCAAATCTGTCCCTCGAGCTTTCGTCCCTCACGGCCAGCAGAGGGCAGCGCATCGCGATGGGCATTCGCGTCGATGCCGGACGCCCAGTCGGTGCCCTGCAGGGACGCTTGTTCTTCGACGCCTCGCGTCTCAAGTACATCGGGCAGTCGCTCGACGCCGACGGCCTCGTGCTCGTGAACGACTCCAGAGCCGGCGCAGGTGAATTGCGACTCGGTGCCACTGACGTCGATGGATTCGGGGCCCGCGCCGCAACGTTCGTGTTCGAGGTACGCGGCGATCGCTACGATGCCGGACTCCGATTTGCCGCCGAAGAGCTCGCGGCCGTGAATGCGGACCTCCTCTCGGCCTCCGTTCTGCCGGGTGCGCGGCTCGCCGCGGATCTGGCGTCGACCGACGTCCGTGCGGCCCAGCGCATGAGCGTTACCGACTGGGCGGTGCGCCTGGGCGACGCGCGCGACAACGGCAAGCTGCGCGACGTCAGCCTCAGCCCGGGCGAGTATCGGCTCAACCTCGTCTACGGAGATGCCAACCTGAGCGGCGGCGCGACGCCGATCACCACCACGGATGCGCTGATCGTTGCGCAGGTCGCGGTGGGTCTGCGCGAAGCAATCGTCGGTTCGAGTAGTCCGTCAATCGACGTCGCCATCGCCGGCAATGTCGTGCCGTTCAACGGCACGGACCTCGGTGGCCCGGGCGACGCACTCCCGCCCGGACTCAACGCCGATGGCACGCGCACGCTGACGACCTCCGACGTGCTCGTCATCCGCCAGGAAGCGGTTGGCTTGAATCCCTCGATCGCCGGTGAGCTGATCCCCGGACGCGGCGCCCTGCCCACGAACCGAGTCCCCGTTCCCGCCGGTACGCATAGCACCAGCGAGACCTGGACGGCCGGCAACATCTACGAGTTGCAGGGCGTCGTGCAGTTCGCGAATGGCGCCGTGCTCACGATCGAGCCGGGCACGCGTGTGGAAGGTGTCGGTCTCCAGACGACGGGCACGCTGAGCGCTCTCCAGATCGGACGGGATGCCACGATCCAGGCGGCAGGCACGGCGCTGCAGCCAATCGTGTTCACCTGCGCCGGCGTCGAGCCGAAGCCGAAGGGCTGCTGGGGCGGGCTGTGGATTGCCGGTAATGCGCGCGTCAACGAAGGCGAGGTCGCGCTCGGCGCGAGCCCGCCGAACGGCGCACGCAGCGCCGGCGGCTGCAACCAGCGTGCGGGTGAAGCCACGAGTCCGCAGATCCTCTACGGTGGCTGCAACGACGACGACAACAGCGGTGTGCTCAAGTACGCGATCATCGAGTACGCGGGCTACACTGTCGCTGCGAATGTCGAGCTCAACGGACTCACGATGGGTGGTGTGGGCCGAGGCACGACGATCGACCACATCCAGGCGCATGCCGGCCAGGATGATGCCGTCGAACTGTTCGGCGGAACGGTCAACCTCAAGTACCTGTACCTGACCGCAAACTCGGACGACAACTTCGACATCTCCTTCGGTTGGAGTGGTTCGGCGCAGTTCATCGTCATTGCCCAGGATCCGAACGACGGCGACAAGGGACTCGAGGCCGACAACACGGAAACGTCGGCCACCTACGGCAACACGCCGCGTACCAATGGCCAGATCTGGAACGTCACCTTTGTGGGAGCCAGCTCGGGCGCTGGCGCCAACGCGAGCAATGACGCCATTCACGTTCGTCGCGGCACGGGACCGTTCCTCAGCAACTGGCTCGTCACCAACGCCCGCCTGGGCATGGACCTAGACGACGCTCCCACCTGCGCGGCGATCAACACCGCCGGTGCACTCAACGTGCGCAACTCGATCTTCGCCGCCGCGGTGAAGCTCGGAAACGTGGACACCGATCCCACCTGCGCGCCGTACGCGAGCGCGACGGAGCTGGAAGAGGCGATCATCAACGACCCGGCCAACGCCAACAGCGTGACGCCGTCCACGGCCTCGGACATCATGGTAGGCCCGATCGACAAGCTGCTTCCCGACTTCCGTCCGAAAAACGGACAGGCGAGCGGTGGGGCCACGCCACCGAACAACGGGTTCCTCGACGTCACGGCCACCTACGTCGGCGCCGTCGCACCATCGAACTCGACGAAGAGCAACGTTCCCTGGTACTCCGGCTGGACGCGCGGCTGGTCGAGCGCAACAGCACCGTAACGGATCGCTGACGGAGGTTGACCCCGGTTGGAGCCGCGCGCCGATTACTGGTGCGCGGCTTCAATCATCTATGTGCACTCCTCTGCCAAGGCACGATGCATCGTCGTTCGCTCGCGTTCGTCGCGCGTGCTCTGACTCGTTTCACGATCGCGCTGATGCTCGCCGCCGCGGCCTGCCGAGACAATCCGGTCGCGCCCGAGCGTCCGCCGTATCTCGCGATCCTGGCCAACTTCACGACGACGCCTGGTCTCCCGGCAACGAGCCCCGTTCGCTATACCGTCGAGGAGCTCTCCGGAACTCTCGACATCCACCGGATGATCTCGGCGCAACGCACCGACACGCTGATCGTCGCGGTGCCACCGGCGTCGTACGTCGTCGAGATTCTCGATCTGCCGCCGACATGCAGTGTGCGCGACGGGCCGAAGAAGCTCATCACCCTGCTCGAGACGGATAACACGGGCACACTGCGCTTCACGGTCAACTGCATTCCCTCGCTCACGATCGAAGTGCTGATGGATGGCCAGGAGCTCGATACGCAGCTGGTCTATCGCGTGGCCGGCCCGACGGCTGATCGGCTTGGCTTCGTCGACCTGAGTGGGCCGGATTCGATGAACGTGCGCGGCGACACGATCCGTTTCGACGCGCTGCCCGCTGGCACGTACGAGATCTCGCTGTCGCAGGTAGCGGAAAACTGCATCG
>JANLTI010000113.1:0-22006 GCA_031362845.1 Gemmatimonadaceae bacterium
ACACAAAGGCAGGTTGCTCACGTGTTACGCACCCGTTCGCCGGTTGCTCCTTGCGGAGCCCCCGTGACTTGCATGTGTTAAGCACGCCGCCAGCGTTCGTCCTGAGCCAGGATCAAACTCTCCAAGAGATTGATATAGCTCTCTGAATCGAACAGCTGTCTCACGCTGTCGCATTAGCTATGCGTGGACAGCGTGTCCGAATCATTTGAATATGTACAGGTATTTGAACTCGGCTCACGGCCCCTGTAGACCGCGAGCTACTACGAGTTCGCCTCGCACATTCTGATTCCACTCTCGATTGTCAAACAGCGCACAAATCTACTTTTCTATCGCGTTGCCATCACCATTCCGTGACAGCCTCGTATCATAACCGATTGAAGTCCGTATCGTCAAGGCCGATTGCGTCGCTTTCACGACCCGCCCGACCACCATCCCAACCGCCACGGCTCCGCATGAAATACCCTGCAAGGATCCGTCCGCGCGCACCCACTCCGCCGCGACACGACCCACACCCACCGACGATGAAAAACTTCCGGTGGAGCCGATAACAATACGTCGGTGGCCAGCCGCGCGCAACTCGTCGAGCCAATCTTCCGTGCCTGCCCCGCACGCGGGCCAACCCCGCTACACGATCGCGTCTTCACCAACCGACAAAAAAAACGGAAAGCCCGATCCCGCCAGGCTTCCCGCCAATGCGCCCTCTCGGAATCGAACCGAGAACCTACTGATTAAGAGTCAGTTGCTCTAACCAATTGAGCTAAGGGCGCTCGATGCCAGTGCCAACCTGCTCCATGTACGTGGCGCGCCAGGAGGGAATCGAACCCCCGACCCACAGCTTAGAAGGCTGTTGCTCTATCCAACTGAGCTACTGGCGCTTCGTTCGCGACAGGCCGGCCCCCACAGAGCGAGCTCCTGCCAGGTCGGGGCGCCCGGATTTGAACCGGGGACCTCCTGCTCCCAAAGCAGGCGCGATACCAGGCTACGCTACGCCCCGCATGAGAACCCAACAATAGCGAGTCACTCCCGAGCGGTCAACTCCCGTCGCCGACGCGCGTTAGCGATACATCCTCCGTCATCGTCGACCCCACCCGCCGCGCGCGCAGCGCATCCAGTAGTGCACGAAACGCACGCCCTCGATGACTCACACGCTGCTTCTCCGCCACCGACGCGGAGCCCAACGTGCCACCAAGCTCGGTCGCGAAAAAATGTGGGTCGTACCCGAATCCGTCCGAACCAACCCCCTCCGACACGATGTAGCCGCGCAGCTCACCGCGCACGACAATCGAGCCGCCGTCCCCCCACCACGCTGCGGCGCACACGAACGAGGCGCGCAGGTCGCTCATGCCACGCAGTCGCTCCAGCAGTCGCGCGTTGTTCGCCGCATCGAGCGCCACGCCCTCGAGATCGGTCCGACCGCTCCACCGCCGACTGCGAACGCCCGGCTCACCCTGCAGCGCGAGCACCTCGAGACCCGAGTCGTCGGCCACCACGGTGCGCCCGCCCGCGCGCTCACCGAAGTACCGCGCCTTCGCGACGGCATTCTCCTCGAAGGTGTCGAACACCTCGATGGCATCCTCGTCCGGCGTCACCTCGATACCCGCCTGCTCCAGGTCGATCACGTCGATGCCGGCATCGGCGAACAACGCGCGCAACTCGCGCAGTTTCCCGGCATTCCGCGTCGCCAGAATCCACGGCGCGGCGCTCACCTCACGCCAGGCCGAGCGCGGCGCGCTGCAGGACATCCAGCTCGCGCAAACCCTTCGTCGCCAGTGACAACAGCCGATCGAGCTCGTCCCGATCGAAGGTGGCGTTCTCCCCGGTCCCCTGCACCTCGACGAAGCGGCCCTCGCTGCTGATGACGACGTTCATGTCGACATCGGCCACCACATCCTCGATGTACTCGAGATCGAGTCGCGGCTCACCGCGCACGACACCCACACTGACGCCGGCAACGCGACGCTTCACCGGCGTGCGCTTGAGCTTTCCCTGCTCGACCATCCAGGCGAATGCATCGCTCACGGCCACCGCGGCACCGGTGATGGCGGCGGTGCGCGTACCGCCGTCGGCCTGCAGCACGTCGCAGTCGATCTTGAGGGTGAACTCCCCCCACGCGAAGTCATCGAGCATGGCGCGCACGCTGCGGCCGATCAGTCGCTGAATCTCCTGGGTCCGGCCGCCGACCTGCCCACGTTCACGAGTGGTGCGGGTCTTCGTCGCGCGCGGAAGCATCGCGTACTCCGCCGTCAACCAGCCCTCGCCGCGCCCGCGCCGCCACCCGGGTACGCCGTCCTCCACCGACGCCGTACACAGCACGCGCGTGCTCCCGAACGACACGAGGCACGAGCCCTCGGCATAGGGTGCGATCGCGCGCTCGAGCGTGACTGGGCGAAGGGCGTCGGCGGCGCGCCCGACGCGAACAGGATCAGCGGGTTTGTGAGCCACGAAGGGTCTGGATGATGTTGGTGGTGGACTGGCCAGGCGTGAGCGGAATGACGCGGACATCACCGCCCCAGCCACGAACCTCCGGTGCGCCGACGATGCCGCGTTCATCATAATCGCCGCCCTTGACGAGTATGTCGGGGCGCAGCGCGCGAATGATCTCGAGTGGCGTGTCCTGCTCGAACAGCACCACGCAATCGACCATCTCGAACGCGGCGAGCACATAGGCTCGGTCGGCCTCGCCACGCACCGGACGCTCCGGACCTTTGAGCCGACGCACCGATGCGTCGCTGTTCAACGCGACGACGAGATGATCACCGGCCCGGCGAGCGCCGAGGAGCACGTCGACATGCCCCGGGTGCAGCAGGTCGAACACGCCGTTCGTGAACACGACGCGGCCAGCACGAGCGTCGCGCCAGCGACGTGCGTCATCCCAGTCGCGGACCTTCGACGTGGGGTCGCGCGGCGCGCGACCGTCGTTCAAAAGATTCCTTCGGAGTGCGGGTTGAAATGCACCTCTCGCACCATGCCCGGCAGCTCGATGTGCTCGTAATAGTCGGACTCGAGCTCGATGTGGCGGCCGTCGCGCTGCAGCGTCACCACGCCAGCCGCCTCAGGGAGGCCGAGGGAATCGGCCTGCACGCGAAGTCGGCGAAGGATCTGCGCATCGGAATTGTGCGCCGCAAAGCGCACCTCCTGCCGCATGGCGTCCTGGAACTGGTAGAAGCGGAAGTACACTTCACCGGCGTTGACGCCGAAGTATACGACAACCGCAATGACCAGCAGCATGAGGAGACAACCGAGACTCCCCTTTCCCGCGCGCCGTCTCACCATTGCGATTGGGCTCCCTCGACCATGTCGTTGACGATGCGCTTGATGGCGTCGCGCCGTCCGCCAGCTTCATCTCGCTCGGCATACTCGCCCTCGGCCCGCAGCCCCTTACGCTCGAAAATGGTCTTCCCCGTGGTCTGATCGACGATCTCGACATCGAGTACGAGTTGCAACCGGCGGCGTGACGCGGTCGCCTGGCGCTGATTGGCGGCGTAGGCCGCGGGTACGTCGACATCGTACGTGCGGATGATGCCGCGCACGAGCGCATCAGCGCGCTCCTGCGGTGCGTCTCGAACGCCGAGTCGGGGCTGAAAATCCTTGCGCATCGCGTCGAAGAGTTCGCGCTGGAGCTCAGCGGTGGGGGTTTCATTCTCGAACGGCAGGATGGCGACGGTCCGGATGTGCGACGGCAGGCCCCCGCCCGCGAAGCCATATCGCGTGACGCACGCGGTGGCCAGCAGCAGGAGCAACGACAACAGCCTAGTACAGGCGCCAGATCGCGGGATCGAACGGAGGAACGGCATCAGAGCGTTGAATGACGAGCAGGAGTGTTCGGCGATCACCTTCGTTTCGATATTGCACCGACTGGTCGGCCGCGCGCTCGACCCATTCCTGCAACCGGCCGCCGTCCACGCGCTCGAGTCGCGTGAGGGTGTCCCCATGGAAGGTCGCGCGCCAGCGAACCGGTGCCCCAATGTCGGCGCGGATCACCCCGGCGTCAACGCGCACCACCGTATCGGCCTCGGGAGGGATGTCGAGTCGACCCAGCGCCGCCCAGAGCAGCGCACGCGGCGGCACCAGCCGACGCGCGGCCGCCGGACCCGGCACCTGTAGCGAGTCGCCGATCAGCACTGCCGCGCCGCCGCCGAATCCGCCGCCGAGAAAGAAGTCGAGTCGTACGGAATCGGGCGAGGCGATACGCGCGACGCCGTCTCCGCGCGCGCTCATCTCGCCGTCCCGGAGATCCCACTTGAAGACGACCTTGCGTGTGCCGCTCGGCAGTGTCCCGCTGGGCAACTGCCGAGCGGGTACCGGTGCGCCCTGCAATGGCGCGACGCGGGGAGGCGCGCAGCCTGCGAGGACGACGAGGAACGCGAGCACTGCGATTCGGCTATCGAACGGCAATACGGACAATGCGGTCTCCCTGGACGATGCGGTCGAGCACATCGGCGCCCTCGATCAGCTGGCCGAACACGGTGTAACCGCCATCCAGATGCGGCTGCGGCGAGTGCGCGATGAAGAATTGGCTGCCGCCGGTGTTGGGACCCGACAGCGCCATGCCTACCGTACCCCGAAGATAGCGCCGACGATTCAGCTCGTCGCGAATCGCGTGGCCCGGGCCCCCAGTGCCGTCGCCGCGAGGATCACCGCCCTGCACCACGAAATTCGGTACGACGCGGTGAAAGCGCTGGCCATCGAAGTAGCCGCGCTGCGCAAGGGCGATGAAGTTATGAACCGTGAGCGGAGCGTCCTCGGCGAAGAGCGCCAGCGCAACGTGACCCCGCTCCGTCGAGACGCGGACGATGAGCGGCGACGAGCGCGCGGACTCCCGCGCCCGCGCCAGATACCAGGACAGCGGCCTCGCCTCACCCGTGTCGTCACGCCAGCCGGAGAAGCGCGGAATGCGCGCGGCTGCGGCACGCTCCAATGGATCATCGGGACGCGCCACGGCATCGAGCCTTTGCAGCGTCGACGCGGAGACGTCCCTCACTCCGCGCGTCAGGGCCGAGTCGACGAGCGTCCAGAAGGCCAGTCGCGCGTCGGCATCGACGTCACGCAGCGCGCGCGCGTACCCGTCGATGGCGCCCAACAATTCTGCGTCGCCCGCGCCGCGCGCGAGTCCCTCCAGCGCGGCGGTCCGCACGCCGACGTCGGCATCGTCGAGCGCCTGGCGCAGCACGGCCCGAGCGCGAGATCGGACGGCTGCGCTGTCGACGAGTGAAGCCGTGGCGCCCATCGCCGCGGCTCGCACGCGTCCGTCCGGGTCTCGAAGCCACACCAGCAGCCGACTCAGCGACGCGTCCGCGTTGCCTCCGGCTTCCATGTCGAGCACCGCGACGCGGCGCTGCCACTCGGTGCTCCCTCGCCATGCACTCGCGAGATCGCTCGTGAGCCCCCGTCGCGAGGCCGTCACCGCGATGGTACGCTGCACGACGAACGTGGTATCGGCGCGCAGAGCCGACATCCAGTTCGCCGCTGTCGAGTCCATCACCTGCTCCAGTGACTGGGCCGCGACAAGGCGTACCGACGCATCGGAATCCCGCAACGCCGCCAGCACCTCGGGACGTGCGATGCGACCGTAGCTGGCGAGCGCGCGCACGGCGTTCACCCTCACGCGACCCTCAGGCGCGGTCGCGAGCACCACGAGGGTGCGTCGAGCCTCCGTACCGAGCGAATCCCCCGCGGCCGCGCGGCCGATGCCGCGCGCGACCTGTTCTCGAACCAGGCTCGACTCGCTGGAGGCGACGCCGAGCAGTGCCCGCACACCCCCGGCATTTCGCGTGCGCGCCAAGGCGTACGCGGCTTTCCAGGCGATGTCGGCGTCCGCGCTGGTGAGCCACGGCACGACGGCCGATACCGGGACAGGTCGAAGCCGCGCGGCTGCGAGGAGCAGCGCGCCTCGTGTGGGAGCGGCCAGTCCGGAGTCCAGCAGTGCGCGCGTGATGGACGCGCGGCCTGCCTCACCGAGTTCGCCGAGCAGCCACGCCCCCTCGATCGCCGGGGCACCGCGCGACCGAAGTGCGGCGGCGCCAAGTGATACGGCGGACGTGTCCCTCATGAGCCCGAGCGCGAACAGTGCGTTCGCGGCCACACCGGAGTCCGGATCGATGGCCAGCGTGCGCAGTCGAGGCAGATGCACACGCGCACCGATGCGGCCACTGGTGAGCACGGCGCGAGCCCGCGCCCGCGCATCTCCACCCGCCATCAGAGAATCGAGAAAGCGCGTCTCGTCGCGACGGGTATCCTCGATGCGAAGCAGGCGTGCGCGATATGCAAGCTCTCCTTCGTCGCGCGCGGATCGCGCGAATCCCGGAGCGCATCCCGATGCCAACGCGACGAGACTACAGCACGGCAGCCAGCGCGGCGCGAAACGCCGCAGGAATCGCACTGAGCCGCCCCTCGCGGTCGATCGAGACGAGCGTCGTATGGGCGGTCGCGAGCCGCACGCCTGACTCGGCATGAGCGATGACATAGTCGAAGGTGACGGCGCGCGATCGCACGCCGGTGAGCGTGGTGGTGACACGAACGAGGTCATCGAATTTCGCGGGTGCGACGTACCTGATCGTCGCCTCGGCGACGGCGAGGCCCGTTCCCTCATGCTCGAGGGTAGCGTAACTGTGCCCCAAGGCCCGGAGAAACTCCACGCGCCCGACTTCGCACCAGACGAAGTAGTTGGCGTAGTAGACCACGCCCATGCGGTCGGTTTCGGCGTAGCGGACGCGCAGCTCGATGGAATGGGTATCGGTCATCGCGGCTGGCGAGCTGTTGAGGCATGCATCGCGCGCGAAGTTGCCGGAGCGCATGCGGTTTGTAAAGGCTGTGCGAGGCGTGTAGACTGCCGCCATGCTCGCTTCCCCCTGCTACGTGATTTCCGATATTCATCTGGGACACGCATCCCCGAGCGTCGAGCGGTCACTGCTCGCCTTCCTGCGTTCGCTGCCCGGACGCGCGGGCTCGCTGCTCGTCAACGGGGACCTCTTCGAGTTCTGGTTCGAGTGGCGCACCGTGGTTCCGCGCAGCGGCGTGCGAGTGCTTGCCGCGCTGATGGACCTGCGTGATGCGGGTGTGCCCGTGACGATGATTGCTGGCAATCACGATTGCTGGGGTGGGGACATCCTGCGGGAGGCGGGCGTGGATTTCCGCACCGGGCCCTGGGAGGGCGTGCTCGCCGGCTGGCAGGGGCGAGTGGAACATGGCGACGGCCTGCGTGCGAAGGAGGACCGAGGCTACCGCGTGCTCCGGCGCGTGTTGCGAAATCCGCTGGCGATCCGGGCATACCGCCTGCTGCATCCGGATCTGGCGACGCGACTCGCCATGGGGAGTTCGCGGACGAGCCGCAGCTACCAGCCGCGCGATGGAGGACTTGGACTGCGCGCGGTGGCTGCCGAAGCGTTGCGAGCACGAGCTGACCTCGAAGTGCTCGTGTACGGACACTCGCACGTCGCGGCGCTGGAGCGCACGGCATCGGGCAATGTGTACGCGAATGCGGGCAGCTGGTTGACTGTCCCGACGTATCTCGTGCTCACACCGGACCGCATCGCGTTGCGCGAGTGGAGCCACTCAGCCGAAGGTCCGGAGCTCCACGCGCTCGATCGTGTCGCCAAAGAAGCGCTGGCCTAGGGCCAGGAACTGCGCCTGATCGTCCGACGCGATGAAGCGATATCGTCCCGCGTCGGTGCCGGCAGCATGGAGTGACTGATCGGTGAGCATGCGACGCGTGTCGGCGGCTGTCTCCTCGGCGCTGTCGATCAGCCGGACGGCGGGACCGACGATGTCGGCGATGAGCAACTTGAGCAGCGGATAATGCGTGCATCCCAGCACGAGCGTGTCCACCTCGTCGTGCATGAATGGCGCGAGATACTCGCGAGCGATCGCACGTGTTGCCTCGTGGTCGATCCAGCCCTCCTCGACGAGCGGCACGAACAGCGGGCAGGCGCGCGCGGTGATGTGCGCGCCCGGTGATTCCGACTCGATGGCACGCACGTAGGCATTCGACTTGATGGTGCCCGCGGTCGCGATCACGCCAATGCGCCCGCTGCGCGATGCGCGGACGGCGGCGCGGGCTCCAGGTTCGACGACGCCGATCACCGGGACGTCGAGCGTCTGCCTGAGGGTGGGAAGCGCATGCGCGGTGGCGGTGTTGCAGGCGACCACAATGGCCTTGACGCCCTGCTCGATCAGGAAGCTGGCGATCTCCTGGCTGTAACGCCGCACCGTGTCGGGCGACTTGGGTCCGTACGGGACGCGCGCCGTATCACCGAAGTAGACCAGGCTTTCCGACGGAAGCTGGCGCATGATGGCGTGCGCCACGGTGAGTCCGCCAAGGCCCGAGTCGAAAACGCCGATCGGCGCATCCGACCCTGCGCGTCGGCTCACCATGCGAGTCGAGCGGCGAGCACGGTTCCGCCGGAGGTGCGTCGCAGGCTGATCTGGGACGGCAGATCCCAGAGATGCGCACCGACGTAGGCGTCGGCCGCCGCGAACAGATGGTTGGCGAGGATGAACGCGACCCAGTCTTCGACGTGTCCCTTGCGCACGTTCACGAGTGCGTCGTCATAGTTCGCGCTGACCGTGATTGGCGCGCCCGTGACGCGATCGAAGTCGACGATGACGAGCGAGTCGCGACGCAGCCGCCTCGCCTCCTCCAAATCCGCCTTGGATTCACGCCACATCGCGATCGCGATCGACTCCGAGAGCACGAAGATGGCACCAGCGGCCGGTCGTCCCAGCACGGACTGGGAATACCCGGGCAGGACGAGCGAATAGAGAAACGCGCGACGCGGCGACAGCGGCGATACGACAGTACGTCGGCTGGTCGTATCCGGCGCGGCCGTACGCGGCGCCACCCGGGCGCTGTCGACGCGTTGCGCCTGCAGCGGCGCCGAATGGGCGATCAGCAGCGCCACGAAGACAGCGGCGCAGCGAATTTCGCCGGCGCGGGGGCGAACTGTCGACTTCATGTCCACCACGCTGCGCGGCGCGAGGACTGTTGGCGGGAGTGCATGGGAATCGAACCCACCCAAGACGCAGTGCGCCTCGCAGTCGTTTTGAAGACGACGGGAGCCACCAGGCACCATCCACTCCCAAGGCTCACTCCAACACCAGCAGCGCGGGCCCTTGAGGCTCCACGGTACCCACGACGACGCTTCCACTCACAGCCGCAAGATACTCCGCGACGCGACGCGGCGGCACGGCGAGCAGAAGACCGCCCGAGGTCTGGGGGTCGAGCGCGAGGGCGAGATCGGCGGCGGCGGCGGTGGACCAGTCCGTGATCGGCGCGAGGTAGCTCTCGTTGCGCTCCGCGCCGCCCGTTCGGACGCCTTCGCGCCAGAGCGCGCGAGCGCGCGGGAGTTCGGGCAGGGTGGAGCCCGTCAGGCGAAGCGTGACGGCACTCGCCCGCGCGATGTGCGACGCGTGGCCGAGGAGACCAAATCCGGTCACGTCCGTGGCGCACCGGATCTCCAGAGCGAGTGCCGCCCGACTCGCCGTTGCGTTCAGCGCACGCATGCTCGCGTGCAATGCCTCGCGGCTCTCGTCATCGAGCCGGTCCTGCTTGGCGGCGGTGGCGAGCAGTCCCGTTCCGAGCGGCTTCGTGAGCACGAGCAGGTCGCCGGCCCGCGCCGTGGCGTTGGTCAGCAGTCGACGCGGATCGGCCTGCCCAGTGACACTCAGCCCGAATTTGAGTTCTTCGTCGATGATCGAGTGTCCTCCCACGAGTGTGGCACCCGCCTCGCGCACCTTGTCCTGTCCGCCGCGCAGGATGTCCGTGAGCACCGACATCGGCAGCTTGCCCACCGGGAATCCGACGATCGCGAGCGCAGTGAGTGGTTCACCACCCATCGCGAACACGTCGGAGAGCGCATTCGCGGCCGCAATCTGCCCGAAGTCGTACGGGTCGTCGACGATGGGTGCGAAGAAGTCGACCGTCTGGACGAGTGCAAGGTCGTCGCGCAGCACAAAGACCCCCGCGTCGTCGAAGGTTTCTCGACCGACCAGCACTCGGGGATCGGCGTGCGATGGCACGCCACTCAGCGCCTCTGCCAGGTCACCCGGACCCAGTTTGGCGGCTCAGCCAGCGCACCGGGCGAAGCTGGTCAACCGAAACAGCTCCTCCCGGGTTCGGCTCGTCGACATGCGGTCGGGTGCGAGTGGTGAACGAGCGCGCCTCAGCGCGCGGGAACGACGGCGACGAGATCGATCTCGACGAGGACACCGCGCGGAAGACCGGACACCTGCACGGTGGACCGGGCCGGGCGAGAGTCGCCCATGACGCGAGCGTATACCTCGTTCACACGCGGAAAATCACGCATGTCCATGAGGTACACCGTCGCCTTGACCACGTCGTGCCAGTTGCACCCGGCAGACCCGATGATCGCGGCGAGATTACGGAACACCTGCTCCGACTGCGCGACGACATCCCCCGCGACGATCTGACCCGAACCGGGATCGAGTGCGATCTGGCCGGCAGTGAAGAGGAAGCCGTTCGCGATGACTCCCTGCGAGTAGGGTCCGATGGCGGCCGGAGCCTGGTCGGTATGGACGATCTGCGTGGGCAACGCGAGTCTCCTGATGCGAGCGGTGGACGTGTGGAGCACGCGGCCCCGCTGCGGATTCTAGCGGACGGACCGACCTACGCCAGTGCGAACAACCGCTGCGCGTTCTCCGTGGTGCGTTTCCCGAGCGCGCCAGCCTCCACGTCGCGCGCGACGGCGAGTCGCGCGATGGTGTGCGCGACCAACGCGGGCTCGTTCCGGCGTCCGCGACGTGGGACCGGCGCGAGATAGGGAGCGTCCGACTCCACGAGGAGACGATCCTCGGGCACGAGACGAAGCAGCGCATCGTCCGTCCACTTGCGGAAGGTGACGATGCCACTGAACGAGACGTACCACCCGCCATCGAGCGCCGCCTCCGCGAGCGCGGCGCTTCCGGTGTAACAATGCAGCACGCCGATGATGCCGGCGCGTGCCGCGTCGGCGACCATGGCGCGGGTGTCGGCTTCCGCCCCTCGCGTGTGGACCACCACCGGCGCCGCGAGCTCCGCGCCAAGCGCGAGCTGTGCGGCGAATACCTCCCGCTGTCGCGCCGGCGAAGCGCCCGCGTGCTGGTAGTCGAGCCCGCACTCGCCGATGGCAACGGCGCCGCGGGCGCGCTCGGCGCGGATACCATCGGTGTCCCGACGAAGATCGAACTGATCGGCGTCGTACGGATGGATGCCCACGGTGTGAACGACAAACCCGGGATATCGATCGACGATCCGGGCGGCGCGTTCGGCGGTCGCCAGCGACTCGCCGATGCAGACGAGCGCGCGCGCCCCGGCCAGGCGCGCGCGCTCGATCACCTGGTCGCGATCCGCATCGAATGCCGGATCAGCGAGGTGGACGTGGCTATCGATGAACTCGGTCAGCGGTGCCCTGTACTCACCGCGTGGACGCGATCGGCGCTCGCGGCTCGGCGCGAGCCGCGTCCTTGGCTGCCGCGCGCGATGCGAGGTTCTTGTCGGCACGCGCGCGCGGCCATTTCCGCTCGATCCAGAGCAGGACTGGTCCAGCGACGTAGATCGAGCTGAAGGTGCCAGTCACGATGCCGAAGAGCATGATCCACGAGAAGGGCCGGATGACCTCCCCGGCGAACAGCAGCAACGAGAGCGTGGCGGCGGCGACGGTCACATGGGTGAGGACCGAACGAGGCAGGGTCTCGTTGATGGATTTGTTGAGCACGACGTAGAGCGAATCAGTGCGATTCTTCTTGAGATCTTCTCGCACGCGATCGAAGATGATGATCGTGTCGTTCAGGGAGTACCCGATCACCGTCAGCAGCGCGGCGATGACGGTGAGGGAGACCTCGAGGCGCATGATCGCGAGGAAAGCGAGCGTGCTGAGCAGGTCATGGCCGGTGGCGATGACAGCCGCCACGCCGAAGCGCCATTCGAAGCGAATGGCGAGATAAATCATCGTCACGACGAGCGACAGCAGGATGGCGATGATCGCGTTGCGCGTGAGCTCTTCGCCGACGCGGGGGCCGACGATCTCGGTGCGCAGCACCTTCAGGTTGGGCGCGCCGAACTTCCGTTCCAGCGCCGCCTGGATCTGCGTCGCCGTATTCTCGACCGCGGCCCCGCCGACCGCCGCGTGCCCAGCCGCCCGCACCGTGAACTCGCGCGGCCCGCCGAACTGCTGGATCTCGGAGTTGGGGTAGCCCGCGGCGTCCACGGTCGAGCGGATGTCCCCGACGTTGGGGGGCTGCGTGAACTCCAGCTGCATCAGCGTGCCGCCGGTGAACTCGATGCTCCGATTGATGCCGTGAATGCCGAGGTAAATCAGTCCGATCGCGATGAAGGCGACCGTCAGCCCGACGGCAATGCGCCAGGGCTTGATGAAATCGTAGTTGGTGCCGTGAAAGATGCGCAGCATAGGACGGTTAGATGCTCAGCGTCTGGGGGCCGCGCGAGCGGTTGAGCCACAGGAGGAAGAACGTCCGCACGACGAACATGGACGTGATCATGGAGGCGACGATGCCGGCGATCAGGGTGACGGCAAAGCCCTTGACCGGACCACTGCCGTACTGGTACAGCACCGCAGCGGTGAGGATCGTCGTGACGTTCGAGTCGACGATGGCGGAGCGCGCGTGGAAGAAGCCTTCATCGATGGCCGTGCGCACCGTCTTGCCTCGATCGAGCTCTTCGCGGATACGCTCGAAGATCAGCACATTCGCATCGACCGCGATGCCGATGGACAGCACGAATCCGGCGAGCCCGGGAAGTGTGAGGACGGCGTCGAATCCGGCCAGCGTCGCGAGCGTATACAGCACGTAGAGCCCGAGTCCGGCGATGGCGAGGAATCCGGAGAACCGGTAGAAGACCAGCATGATGACGATGATCAATGCGAGCGCGATGGCGCCGGCCTTGAACGCGTTGTTGATGGAATCGCGGCCGAGGCTCGGGCCGATGTTGCGGACCTCGGCGACCTTCAACGGCACGGGAAGCGCGCCGGCCTTGAGGACGAGCGAGAGATCCTGCGCGTTCTGGAGGTCACGGCCCTGCCCCATCGTGATCTGGCCGCGCGTGCCGATGGCGCTGTTGATGACGGGCGGGTAGCCCATCACGATGTCGTCGAGCACGATCGCCATGTAGTCACCGACATGCCGGCCGGTCTCTCGCTGGAAGCGCCGCCCGCCTTCATTATTGAGCTGGAACTCCACCACGGTGCCTTCGAGTGGCGACGAATTGGGCTTGGCGTCGGTGAGATACTCGCCCGTGATGATGGGACGCGCATCGAGCAGGTACAGAAAGCGGTACGTCTTGTTCTGAATCAAAGTCGAGTCGCTGCCGAACTTGACCACCTTGCCGGGTGGCAGCGCGCCGAGCACGGCGGAGTCGGCAAAGAACGATTTCAGCAACTCCTGATCGGCGATGTCGTACAGAAACTGTCCGGGCATCTGCCCAGCGAGTATGCGCTTGGAAATCGCGCCCCCGGTTATTCCTGGTATGGAAGTGCTATCCGTCTTTGCGCTGTCCGACTTGGCGGCGGCACCGGTCGCGGACGTATCCGCTCCGGTAAGCAGGCCACTCAATCCCGCGGACGGCGCTGACGTCGTGGCGACGGCAGACGCAGATTGACCGATTCCACGCTCGCGTGCGATGACATCGAGTCGCGGGAGCGAACGTTCGAGGCCCTTGGTCTTGTCCGTGATCTGGAATTCGAGGAACGCCTGGTCCTGCGCAATCTTGATCGCCCGCTCGCGATCGTCGATGCCCGGAATATCGATCAGGATGCGATCGTTGCCCGCCTTCTGGATGACCGTCTCCGACACGCCCAGGCCTTCGATGCGAGTACGCACGACTTTCAGCGCGCGATCGATGGCCTCGCTCTTGTTCGCGACGACGCCCTTCGACTCGTCGACATCGAGTGCGAGGTGCATGCCTCCCGACAGGTCGAGTCCCTTGCGCAAGGGGATCCGCCGCGTGGTCGTGTCGTAGAACGTGCCGTCGGCGCGACGCTGCCGCGTCTTCACGTCGCGCGGGTAGAGCGCGTACACGGAGAGCAGGACGAGCGCGGCGATGATCGCCAGACGGTACTTCAGGTTGGACATGCGACTACGGGGTGGAGGGAGGGGCGGGCGTGGAACCATTAAGGTTATCCGCTCCGCCAAGGGCCGTCAACGCGCGACGCGCGGCTCGTTCGTCGGCGGCAAGTTGTGTCATGAGCGCCGAGCGGTCGGCGAACCTGATCACGTCGCGCAGGCGTGAGACGAAGGCGAGGTGGACGACGTCGCCGTAGAAATCGCCCTCCGCGTCGAACAGATGTGCTTCAATCGTGCGGCGTGCGTCGTCGAACGTGGGTCGTCCGCCGAGGTTCAGCATGCCGCCGAATCGCCCGCGGGGGGTGTCGACCATCACCACGTAGACGCCGTCGAGCGGCATGAGCTTGCGCGACGATTCGAGTCCGACGTTGAGGGTGCGGTAGCCGAGCGTTCGCCCGCGTCCGTCGCCCTCGCCGACGCGCCCGAACACGGTGTAGTGTCGTGCGAGCGCCGCTTCCGCATACGACAGCTCGCCGTCGGCGATCGCCCGGCGAATCAACGAACTGCTGACGACCTGGCCATCGATCGTCCGCACCGGAGGCACGACGTCAACGGCGAAGCCGCGGGAGGCACCGAGTACCCGGAGCGTATCGACGCTGCCTTCGCGACCGCGGCCGAACCCGTGATCATGGCCGATCAGCAACTCCCGCATGCGGAATTCGCCGAGCAGGAGGAGGTCGACGAACGCCTCCGCGGGTTGCGCGGCGAGCGCGCCGGTGAACGGCACGATGGCGACGTAGTCGAGCCCGGTGGGGCCGAGCGCGGCGAGCTTCTCGTCTCGCGTCGTGAGGAGCAGCGGGGCCGCTGCCGGATTGATCACCTCGAGCGGATGCGGCTCGAAGGTGACGAGCAGACTCGGGAGTCCTCTGTCATGCGCCCGACGAACGAGTCGCGCGAGGACATCCTGATGTCCCCGATGCACCCCGTCAAAGGTGCCGACCGTGACCACCGTGCCGCGCACGGACGCGGGCAGTCCGGCGTGTCCTCCGAGAATGTGCATGGCTTACCCCACCTTCTGCATCACGACGCGCGGTTGCCAGCGATCGCCGGATTCCTCGGCGAGTGCCACGAGGGCACCGCTCCGTGCATCCACGAGCGCGGCACGCGGTCCCGACCCGGCACGCGCGATCGCGATGCCCCGCAGCACCCGCTCGGCATCGTCTCCGTCGATCACGACATGCGGGATGGTGGGCAGCGCGGCGAGTGCGGGCTGCAACACGGCCCGCCCGGCTCGGAGGTCGTCGAGCGAGGCAGCGGCGTCGACGCGGAAAGGTCCGCTGCGTACGCGGCGCAGCGACGCGAGGTGGGCCGCACTTTCCGACAGTCGGCCGAGGTCGCGCGCGAGGGCGCGAATGTACGTCCCGCCGCCGCAGGAGATCACGGCATGCAGCATGTCGTCGCGTCGCTCGACATCGCGCCATTCGAAGACCGTGATTCGTGCCGCCGCGAGTTCGAGCGACTCACCCGCGCGCGCCGCTTCGTACGCTCGCCTGCCGCCGATGCGCTTGGCCGAGTACGCCGGCGGGACCTGATCGAGGTCGCCGGTCAAATGCCGAATCGAGTCGGCGATGCGCCCATCGCTGGGGGGAGCGCACTCCCGAACGAGGGCGCCCTCGAGGTCGTCGGTGTCTGTTTCGCGCCCGAGCGCGATGATCGCCCGGTATTCCTTGGGGACGCCGTCGAGATGCGGCAGCAGGCGGGTCGCTCGACCCAGCAGCAGCACCAGCAGACCCGTCGCGAACGGATCGAGCGTGCCGGCGTGACCGATGCGCGACTCGCCAAACGCGCGACGCGCGGCCAGCACCACGTCATGTGACGTCACCCCCGCCGGCTTGTCGACGAGGAGCAGCCCGTCAGTCGTCGTTCCCCTCATCGGCCGTGCGGGGCGGAACGGCGAGGCCGACGTCCGCGGGTGGCAGCTCCTTGCGCACCTGGGCGAGGAGCTGCTCGATGTGCGCCGCGTGCGCGACACTTTCATCGTTGCGGAATTCGATTTCCGGTGCAACGCGGAGCCGCAGCGCGCGACCGACACGACCGCGCAGGTGGGTCGCGACGTTGTCGAGCCCCTCGAAGGTCGCGGCACGCTGTGATTCGGAACCGAGCACGCTGACGAAGACCTTGGCGTGGCGCAGATCACGGGTGATCTCGACGGCCGTGACGGTCACGAGACCCATGATGCGCGGATCCTTGACGTCGTTGGCGAGAAAGGTGGCGATCTCTTCGCGCATCGCGGCAGCGACGCGATCGGAGCGATGATGGTCAGGCGACACGATGGCACCGGTGCGGGAGTAGGAGCGCGAAGGCGCCGCCGGTCCCTTACGGACCGGCAGCCACCGTCGTGGCGTACCGTCGTCAGCTCTGGGGAGCCGACTCGAGCGTGCGCGCCACTTCCTCCGTGCGATAGTTCTCGATGCGGTCGCCCACCTTGAGATCATTGAAGTTCTCGATGCCGATACCGCACTCGAACCCTTCGCGCACTTCCTTGACGTCGTCCTTGAACCGACGCAGCGAATGGATGGCGCCTTCGAAGACTTCCACGCTGTCGCGAATGATGCGAACACGCGCGTCGCGGCGGATGATACCGCTGCGCACCGCACAGCCGGCGATGAGGCCGATCTTCGGCACCTTGAATGTCTCCAGCACCTCGGCCTCGCCGAGGACGACTTCGCGCTGCTCCGGGCGGAGCATGCCCTCGAGCGCGAGTCGCACGTCCGCGACCGCCTCGTAGATGATGCGATACAGCTTGATGTCGACGTTCTCGCGTTCGGCAGCGGCGCGCGCGTTGTTGTCGGGACGTACGTGGAAACCGATGATGATGGCTCCGGACGCGCGGGCGAGCAGGATATCGCTTTCCGTGATGGCGCCGACTCCGCGGTGCACGACCTCGACCTTCACCTCGGTTGTACCGAGCTGCTGCAGCGCATCGGCGAGCGCTTCCGCCGGACCGCCCTGATCCGCCTTGATGAGAATGCGGAGGTAGCGGACCTCGCCGGCGGTGGACTGCGTCATGAAGTCTTCCAGCGTCACACCGCGTGTGGTGCGCCGGCTCTTCGCCTCACGATCGAGACGCTCGCGGCGCTGTGCCACCTCGCGGGCGGCGCCAGCATCCTCGACCACGAGCAGCTGATCGCCGGCCATCGGCACGCCCTGCATGCCGAGCACCTGCACCGGAATGGCGGGACCAGCCATCTTCACCGCCTTCCCGCGCTCATCCAGCAGGGCGCGGACACGGCCCGAGAACATGCCGACGATGAAGTCGTCGCCAACCCGGAGGGTGCCACTCTGCACGAGCACCGTGGCCACCGGCCCCTTGCCTGCGTCGAGCTGGGCTTCGACGACCGTGCCTGTCGCGCGCTTGTCCGGATTCGACTTGAGGTCGAGCAACTCCGCCTGCAGGAGAATCTGCTCCAGCAGAGCATCGATCCCGGTTCCCTTCTTGGCCGAGATCTCCGTGCTGAGCGTGGTGCCACCGAATTCCTCGAGCACCACGCCATGCTGCAGGAGATCCTGCTTCACCTTCATGACGTTCGCCTGCGGAAGATCGACCTTGTTGATGGCGACGATCATCGGCACGCCGGCGTTCTTCGCGTGCGAGATCGCCTCGATCGTCTGCGGCATGACGGCATCATCGGCCGCGACGACGAGGATCACCTCATCGGTGACCTGCGCGCCACGCGCGCGCATGGCGGTGAATGCCTCGTGGCCTGGAGTGTCGAGGAAGGTGATCATCTTGCCGCCGGGCAGCTGGACGTGATACGCCCCGATGTGCTGCGTGATCCCGCCCGCTTCGCCGGCCACGACGTTCGCCTTCCGGATGTAATCCAGCAGAGACGTCTTGCCATGATCGACGTGCCCCATGATCGTGACGATCGGGGGGCGCGGCTTCATGTCTTCGGCCGTGTCCTCGATGACGGTTCCGACCTCTTCCGCCTGATACTCGTCCTCGCGAACCGCCTGGAAGCCGAACTCGCCAGCGACGATCTCGATCTGGTCAAAATCGAGCCGCTGGTTGACCGTGATCATCAGCCCGAGATTCTTGAACGCAAAGCCGACGATCTCCGTGGGCGACACCTTGAGGATCTGCGCGAGCTCGCTGACGGTGATGAACTCGTTGACGCGGACCAGCTTCTTCTCGCGCTCGACTTCAGCCAGCCGGGACGCTTCGGCCTCCTCACGGATGCCGCGTCGGTCCACACGACCACCGCGCGTCGGCACACCACGCATGGACGCCATGGTCTTGGCGATGTTCGCATCGACGACTTCCTGATCGACGGAACCGCGCTTGCCCTTCTTTCGCCCGCGCGCGGCGCCCGCCGCGCCGGCACCCACGCCCGTGGTGGGCGGATTGCCGCTCTGCGGTCCGCCGCCGACGGGCCGACGGTCGTCGCGGCGCGTCGGTCCTCCGAATCCGCCCGGGGTTGCGGACGCGACTGGACGAGGCGGGAATGGCGAGCCTGCGCCTGCCGACCGCGGTCGCGGCGCGCCTGGGGTGATGGGGCGGGGCCGCGGTCGGTCGCTGCCTGCCGAGGCAGGCGGCAACGGTGACGGGGTGGCGATACGGGGCGCATCGGCGCGTGCTGCTGGCGGCGCGACGTCGCCGGCCGCGCTCCGCTCACCGTCGGGTGCACGGCTCGCGCGTTCACCGGCGGATCGCTGTTCATCCGCGGTGCGCTCAGAGGCATCGGCGGCCGCGCGCGCAGCGGCGGCCTGCTCGACACGCGCCGCGGCGACGGCTGCTTCCGCCGCATCACGCTCGGCGCGATCCGCACGCTCGGCGGCACGCACCGTCTCAGCGGCCTCGGTGGCCGCGGCTTCGACCGCCGCGACTTCGGCGGCTGCATCGGCGGCGGCCTGCACATCGGCCGCCTTCCGGCGCCGCCGGACGGGAGAGCCGTCTGCCGTCGCGTCGGCGTCGGCGACCGGTGCGACCGGCTCAGGCGCGGCCACCGCGGTGGTGGCTCCGCGACGACGTCGCGCGGGTGCCGGAGGAGCGGCCTGCTTTTCGGCGCGCACGCGCTTCTCGCGTTCCCATCGGGCGCGAACGCGGGCGATCTGATCGTCGGTGAGCGGCGTCAGGTGACTGCGCACGGACACATCCATCGTGCGCAACAGTCCCATC
Organism: Gemmatimonadaceae bacterium; assembly: GCA_031362845.1. Lineage (GTDB taxonomy): Bacteria > Gemmatimonadota > Gemmatimonadetes > Gemmatimonadales > Gemmatimonadaceae > AG11. The sequence continues at coordinate 19,190 of JANLTI010000113.1, forward strand.
ACTTCATCGGCAGAAATGCCGAATTCGCCAGCCATGTCGTGTACGCGAAGCTTGCTCAAACCACCCTCCTATGGGGCTCCCACGGAGCCCGACTCCACGAGCTCGCGAATCCCTTTCGCGAGCTGTCGATCGACGATCCCGACGACCGCGGTGGTTTCCCGCCCCACCGCGCCGCCGAGCTCGGCGGCACTCGGTACCTCGACGAATCTAACGCGCCTGGCATTCAGGAGCGGGATCACCTTGTCCAGACTGTGCCGCGATGCATCCATCGCGACGATGGCGAACGCCACCTTGTTCTTCTTCGCACCTTCGCGAACCTGCTCCACCCCGATCACCGCTCCTCGGCCACGCACGCCGAGCCCGACCAGCCGGAGCAGGCGTCCGCGATCGACGGCGGACAAGCTCACTTGCTCGGCGTCGCGTCGGACCCGTGCACCGCTGCCTCATCCGCCGACGACTCGTCAGTGGTGAGCTCATCGAGCAGCGACATGATGCGGTCGGCCTCTTCCGGCGCGATGCCGGCGAGACGAAGGAAGTCATCCCGTTCCAGATCGATGATGTCGTTCAACGTGCGGTAGCCGGCCTCGTTCAGTACTGCGACGGTCACCGGATGCATCCCCGCGAGCTCGACGAGCGGCACATCAGCCGCAGCGTCGCTCTCGGCCTCGCCCGGCAATGGAGCGAACAGTTGTTCGGCGCCACCCTTCTCGAGCCATTCGCGGCTGGAGTACAGGTCGATCTTCCAGCCGGTGAGCTCGGAGGCGAGCCGCACGTTCTGCCCATTGCGGCCGATCGCGAGCGAAAGCTGGTCCTCATCGACCACGGCCTGGATCGTCTTGCTGACCGCATCGCTGAACACCCGAGCCACCTTCGCGGGGGCAAGGGCGAGCTTCGCGAACCGCTCCGGATCCGAGGACCACGGCACGATGTCGATGCGCTCACCGCCCAGTTCGTTGACCACCGTCTGCACGCGGGAGCCCTTCAGCCCGACGCATGCGCCGACCGGATCGATGCTGTCGTCGCGCGAGAAGACGGCGATCTTCGTGCGGCTGCCGACTTCGCGCGCCGTGGCGCGGATGTCGACGATGTTCTGCTGGATTTCGGGGACCTCGAGCTTGAACAGCGCCTTGACGAACAACCCGTCGGCGCGGCTGAGGATGAGCCGAGGACCTTTCGGGGTCTCCTCCACTCGCTTGAGGACGGCGCGAATCGGCTCGCCCTGATGGAAGTGCTCGCGATGGTTCTGCTCGCGGTACGGAATGATCGCTTCCGCTTCGCGGAACTTGTTGAGCATCACCACGAGCTTGCCGCGCTCGATCTGCTGGATCTCGCCGGACAGGAGGTCGCCGACGCGCGACGCGAACTCGTCGCGGATCTTGGTGCGCTCACCCTCGCGCACCCGCTGAATGATGCGCTGCTTGGCGGCCTGGATGGCGGCGCGTCCGAAGACGCTGAAATCGAGCGGCTCCTCCATGACGTCGCCCGGCTCGAAGCCTTCGTCGAAAAGCTTCGCTTCCTCGAGCGCGATCTCGCGGGCCGGGTCCTCGACCGTCTGGACGACCGTCTTGAGGACGGTGATCTTGATCTCGCCCTTGGCGTCGTCGATGTCGACTTCCGCCTGGACGGTGGGGCCGTATTTCTTGGCCAGCGCGGCCATGAAGCCGTCCTGCAGGAGCCCGTAGAGTTCCGTCCGGTCGAGCTGCTTGGAGTTCGACAGCTCGCGGAACGCGGCCAACATCTCTGCGGAACTGACCATCACAGACCTCGCTGATGAAGGACCGTCGAGGACGATCCGTGCCTGAATTTATGTGAATCGAAACGCCAACCGCGCCTCCTTGACCGCGGCGAGCGGAATCCGCTTCGCCTCTCCGCGCTCGGGACGGAGAGTGACGCTGGCCTCTCCGCCGTCTTCATCCAGCGATACGATCTCTCCATCGAACCGACCTCCAAAGTCAGGCGCGAGCACGCTGGCCCAGCGTCCGACGAAGCGCCGCCACTCGGCCGCCGTCCTCAAGGGACGTTCACCGGGCGACGACACCTGCAACACATAGCGTTCCGACACGAGCGCACCGGTGTCCAGATGCGCCTCGAGCGCGCGAGAAGCCCGCGCGCAATCCTCGACGGTCACCTTTTCGCCATCGCGGCGATCGATGCGCACCTCGAGCACGGGTCTGGACCGCGTGCCACCTTTGCGCAGCTCCACGAGATCGAAACCGATGTCGTTAAGCCCCGCTGTGACAACATGTTCCAGCGCGTCATTCATGTTGTCTCTAGGCAACGTCCGAGAATAAAAAAATGTGGGGAACCTCCCCCACATTTCGCGAGCGGCCCGAAGACGCCCACGCAGTGAACGTAAGGGATGCGGGGGGCGGGGTCAAGCTGACGGGGCTGGGCTCGGGGGGGCGGATATGGTACGTGGTATTGGGTACTTGGTACGGAGTACGGAGTAGTTACCTGATAGAACCCGGTACTTGGTACTTCGTACTTGGTACCGAGTACCGAGTACTTACAGGCCGACGGCAGTACTTGGTACTTCGTACTTGGTACCGAGTACCAAGTACTTTTTTCGACGTTCGCCTAGCCCCACCGGGCTAGGGCTCGGCAAACACGACTCCAAGCTGCCGACCGGCGTCTCCGGCGCGGTGCGAGTAGAAGCGGTCGTTGTCGCACCGCGTGCAGAGCGGGCTGATGGAGATGTGGCGAACGCCGGCCGCGCGCGCGTGGTCCGCGATGATGGCGCGGAGGTCGACCGTGGTCGGTCGGCCGGGATCGCGGCCGGTGAGCTGGTGATGAACGTCCGCACTCACCTCGTAGCAG